>VGRQ01000001.1 GCA_016875315.1 Deltaproteobacteria bacterium
GCGGCCGGCACGTAGGCGGCCACGGCGCGGGCCTGGTTCATCGGCGCCGGGGGCGGGATGGGACCCGGCACCTGCATCGAGGGTGGCGGCGAGGCGGCGGCGCGCGGCGGGCCCAGGTTCTCCGGCACCAGCGTGGTAGTGACGTAGCTGGTCGGCGACTGCACGATCGTCGAGGCGTCCGACGGCGCCTGCATCGCGGCGATGGCGCGGTCGGCGGCATCGTCCCGGGGCACGGTGGCCTCGGTGTGGGAGTTGTCGGGCGACACCTGGGTGGGGCGAGGGTCCATCGCCGCGTCGTCGAGGCCCGACTGGCCCGCGTTGCTCGCCCGCATCCGCGCCTGCCGCTCCAGCTCGGCGGCGCTGGTGATGAGCGTGCGCTCCTCGGTGCTGGGGTTGGGCCCGTGGGCAGCGGTTTCCTTGGCCGCCATCTCGGGCCGCCGGATGAGGATCGGGTTCCCGCACTTCCGGCACGTGGCCTTGTTCACCTCGCGGGTGAGCTTGGAGTCGGGGATCTTGTAGGATGCACCGCAGTTATCGCAGACGACGCGCATGATTTTCGACCCGGGCGAAAAAGAACGGGCGAACCTACGGGGATCCGCCTGATTTGTCAATCATCGGGGGACACGATGGACACGCTCCAGGCGTCCTCGTCGTGAACTTCAACGACCTCTGGCGGCTGGGCGAGCACGATGGCGGCGGCGGTACTGCCGCCGATCACGCCCACCAGCGCCGTCCAGAACCACCAGCGCGAGGTGACGGGGCGGTCGTCGTAGCGCACCGAGCCGCTCTCCTTGATGCGCACTGGTCGCGAGGAGGTGGGCGGCGCCTCGCGCGTGGGCGCCGGGGCGACCGTGGGCGTGACCTCGTCCTCCGGCGCGGGCTCCTCCTCCTCTTCCGCCCGGGCTGCGATCGACCGAGGCCCCGCGAGGCCGGCGAGCTGCGTGGCCATGATGCCCCAGGCTTCTTCCATCGAGTCGATGGGCACGCCCACCCGGTCGCTCACCTCGCGCTCGGTGCCGTCGGGCTCGAAGCTGCGCAGGCGCACGAGGCCGGTGGCGTCGATGACGCCCACCACCAGCAGGTCGGGCCCGGCCGCCCTGAAGAGATCGTCCAGCACGTCGCCATCGGGCGGTGCCCAGGCCTGGCGCGCGAGCCCCAGCTCCACCTCGGCGAGCATCTTGGTGGGTACCGGCCCCGCCGTCCCGCGCGTCCGGGTGTACCCGGGCCACGCCGCGGCCACCTTCTCGAGCTCGGCGCGCCCTTCCAGCACCCGCCCCTCGCGTAGCAGGCACTGCGCGAGAATCCAGCGAGCGTCGGCCACCTCGCCGCGTCGCGTCCACTCCGATCTCGCGATGCCGTGAAGCCGCAGCGCCTCGATGAGCGCGGAGATGGCCAGCTCGGTGTCGGCGGCCTCCCATGCCTTTCGCCCTGCCGCGTAGCGCTCGCGTGCCTTGCGGAGCTCCGTGTCGTGGCCGTCGAGCAACAGGTCGGAGAGCGCCGTCGCCGTGGGCACCTCCACCGAGCCCTCGGCGGCGAGCGCGTCGCGCAGGGCCTCCGTCGCGTCGGCGGCCACGTTTGCATCCACGCCACGCCCGTCGAGGGGCAAGAGCGCCACGGAGGCGGCGAGGGCGGGCGAGAGGCCGAGGAGCATCTGGGGGTGAACGCCGTGGGGGCGGGGAGCTTACAACAACGGCGAGCCCCGGCCTACTTCCCCACCGAGTCGTCGCTGTCGGGCGGCTCGATCGTCTCGCCTGCCTCGTCGTCGCCCGGGTCGTCCACGCGGGCCAGGCCGACGATCTTCTCGTCGCCGTCGAGGCGCATCAGGCGAACGCCCTTGGTGTTGCGGCCGACGGTGCGCACGTCGCTGACCTTCATGCGGATGGCGCGGCCGGTGTCGGTGATGAGGAACACCTGCTCGCTGTCGCCCACGATGAGGTTGCCCACCACGTGGCCGTTGCGCTCGTCGGTGACGATGTCGATGACGCCCTTACCGGCTCGGTTCTGGCAGGGGTAGAGGCCCTCGTCCTCGCCGGTGCGCCCCCCGGTGCCGAGCGGGGTGCGCTTGCCGTAGCCGCGCTCGGTGACGGTGAGGACAAAACAACTGCTGGTGTCGGGCGGGCACACCGCGAAGTCGACCACGCTGTCGCCGTCTTCCAGCCGGATGGCCCGGACCCCGCGCGCCGCGCGCCCGAGGGGACGAAGGCTCGACTCCGGGTCTTCCGCGTTGTCGATGCGGAAACGAATCGACATGCCGTCGGCGGTGGCGAACAGGAGCTGGCTGTCGCCGCTGGCATGCACCACGCCGAGGAGGCTGTCGCCCTCGGCCACGTCGACGGCGATGATGCCGTTGCTGCGCACGTTGCCGTAGGCGGCGAGCTCGGTGCGCTTCACGAGGCCGTTCTTGCTGGCGAAGATGAGATCGCCACCCTCGTCGAAGTCGCGAATCGGGAGCACGGTCGCGACACGCTCGCCCTCGGCGAAGGGAATGAGGTTCTGGATGGGCTTGCCGCGCGCGTTGGCGGCGGCCTCGGGGAGATCGATCACCCCGAGGTCGAACACGCGGCCGGTGTTGGTGAACACCAGCAGCCGCCCGTGGGTGTTGGCCACGAGCACGTCTTTCACGAAGTCGCCCTCGCGCGCGTTCATGCCGGTCTTTCCCATGCCGCCGCGACGCTGGGTGCGGTACTCCGAGAGCGGCGTGCGCTTGACGTACTGCTCGTGCGAGAGGGTGACGATCTGGTCTTCCTCGGCCACGAGATCGAGGCGGTTGAGGTCGGAGGCCGCCTCCTCGATGGTGGTGCGGCGGGCGTCGCCGAAGCGGCGCTTCACCTCCAGGAGCTCGGCGCGGATCACGCCCCACAGCTTCTGCTCGTCGTCGAGCAAGGACTGCAGGTACTCCACCTGCCGCATCAGCTCGGCGTACTCTTCCTCCAGCTTGTCGCGCTCCAAGCCGGTGAGCTTGGCCAGGCGCATGTCGAGGATGGCCTGCGCCTGGAGCTCGCTCAGCCCGAAGGTCGACATGAGCCCGTCGCGCGCCTCCTCGGTGGTGCGGCTGGCGCGGATGAGCGCGATCACCGCGTCGATGTGGTCGAGCGCGATGCGCAGCCCCTCGAGGATGTGCGCGCGTTCCCGGGCCTTGCGCAGCTCGTAGCGAGTGCGCCGCACCGTGACCTCGCGGCGGTGCGACAGGAAGAGCTGGAGCATGTCGCGCAGCGGCAACACGCGCGGCCGCTGCTGGACGATCGCCAGCATGATGATGCCGAAGGTCGTCTGGAGCTGGGTGTGCTTGTAGAGGTGGTTGACCACCAGGTCGCGGATCGCGTCGCGCTTGAGCTCGATCACCACCCGCGTGCCCTCGCGGCTGGTCTCGTCTCTCAGGCCGTGGATGCCCTCGAGCCGCTTCTCGCGCACCAGCTCGGCGATGTGCTCCTGGAAACGCGCCTTGTTCACCTGGTAGGGCAGCTCCGTGACGATGATCGCCTCGCGGCCATCGATGTCTTCGTACTCCACCCGCCCGCGGATGGTGAGGCTGCCGCGCCCGGTCTCGTAGGCGTCGCGGATGCCGGCGCGCCCGCAGATGATGCCGTGGGTGGGGAAGTCGGGCCCGTGTACGTGGGCCATGAGCTGCATCGAGGTGATGTCGGGGTTGTCGATCATCGCCACGCAGCCGTCGATCACCTCGCCGAGGTTGTGGGGCGGGATCTTGGTGGCCATGCCCACGGCGATGCCCTCGCTGCCGTTGACGAGCAGGTGGGGGAAGGCGGCGGGGAGCACGTCGGGCTCCTCGTGGCTGCCATCGAAGTTCGGGCCGAAGTCGACGGTTTCCTTGTCGATATCGGCGAGGAGTTCCTCGGCGAGCGCCGTCATGCGGCACTCGGTGTAGCGGTAGGCGGCGGCGTTGTCGCCGTCGACGCTGCCGAAGTTCCCTTGCCCGTCGACCAGCAGGTAGCGGAGGTTCCAGGGCTGGGCCATGCGCACCAGCGCGTCGTACACGGCGTTGTCGCCGTGGGGATGGTACTTCTTCAGCACCTCGCCGACCACGCCGGCACACTTGCTGTAGCGACGGTTGCTGAGCAGGCCCTCGCGGAACATCGCGTAGAGGATGCGGCGGTGTACCGGCTTGAGCCCGTCCCGCACGTCGGGCAGGGCGCGGCCGATGATGACCGACATGGAATAGTCAAGGTACGACGAGCGCATCTCGTCTTCGATCTGCACCTTGACGAGATTGCGGGCGATGGGGTCCATCTGGCGGGGTCCGGAAGCCCCGGCTTCTAACCCACCGTGAATGGCGGGCCGCCTCGCGCGTAGCTATTGACTCCTCATGAAGCCGCTCCACGCCGCGCTGGTGTTTGCTGGCCTCGGTGCCGCCCTCGTCGCGGGCGGGGCCGCCTACGTGCTCTCGCTCCAGCCGGCCGGCCAGATCGAGGGCACGGTCGCGACGCCGGCGCTGAGCGGCGCGGTGTCGGCGCCTCGCCTGTCGCTGCCCCGCGAGCAGCCCTGTCTCTCGGGGCCCAGCGAGGTGGACGAGGGCGAGGAGATGGGCGTGGCCGCCTCGGCCGGCCTCGACGTCGACCAGGTGCAGGGGACGATGCGCGGCTTCTTGCCAAAGGCGCTGGATTGTTTCCGCGACGCGCCCTCGGGCACGCTGAGCGTGGAGCTCAACGTCGCCTGTTCCGGCCGGGTGACCAGCGCCCAGGTGCTCGACGATGGCGGCCTCGACGACAGCGTGGCCCGCTGCGTGACCGAGCGCCTGGCCTACGCGCCCTTCCCCGCGCACGACATGCCCGACGGCTTTTCCTTCGAGTACCCAATCCGCTACACGGCGCCGTAGGCACGGGGATAGGGCGCGGGGATGCTGATCATCCCCTTCCTCCTCGCCTGCGTCCCCAAGAAGGACTTCGACGCCCTCGCCGCCGAGCTGGCCAGCGAGAAGGCCGCCCACGCCGACACCAGCGCGAAGAAGCAGGGGGTGGAGGCCGAGCTGGCGGCCGAGTTGGAAAGACTCGCGGCCCTGCGCGAGAAGGAGGCGAAGCTCTCCGCCGATCTCGAGTCGGCCCGCAAGACCCTCGACGGTGAACGTTCGGCGTGGATCGAGGAGAAGGCGGCGTTGATGGGCGACCGCGCCCGCCTGAAGTCGAGCGTGGCCGAGATGGAGGGCGCCTTGCGCGAGGCCGCCGAGCGGCGCGCGCAGGCCGAGGCGCGGGTGGCCCAGTTCCGCGAGCTCTTGCAGAAGTTCCAGAAGCTCATCGATGCCGGGCAGCTCCGGGTGAAGATCGTCGATGGACGCATGGTGGTGGAGCTGGCCACCGACATCCTGTTTGCCAGTGGCAAGGCGGATCTCTCCGAGGCGGGCAAGACATCCCTCGCCCAGGTGGGCGCGGTGCTTGCGAGCCTGTCGGAGCGCAGCTTCCAGGTGGAGGGCCACACCGACAACGTGCCGATTCAAACCGACAAGTTCCCCTCGAACTGGGAGCTGGCCAGCGCCCGGGCCATCGTGGTGGTCAAGACCCTGGTGGCCGCCGGCGTGCCGGCCAGCCGCGTGAGCGCCGCCAGCTACGCCGACACCCGCCCCGTGGCCGACAACGCCAGCGTGGACGGCCGCGCCAGCAACCGGCGCATCGAGATCGTGGTCGTGCCCGACCTGTCACAGTTGCCGGGGTTCGAGGAGCTCAAAGCCGTCTCGAGGTAGCCAGCGGGTTGACTCTCCCCGCCCCGGTGCCTACCCGCTCGCGCCGGAGACCTTCACATGGCCGACACCCTGCCCTTCCAAGCCGAGGTCAAGCAACTCCTCGACCTCGTGGTTCACAGCCTCTACTCCGACCGCGAGATCTTCCTCCGCGAGCTGGTGTCCAACGCGTCCGACGCCATCGACCGCGCGCGTATCCTCGGGCTCACGCGCAACGACCTGGTGGCCGCCGAGGGCGAGCCGGCCATCGAGATCGAGGTCAACCGCGACCGCGGCGTGCTCGTGGTGAGAGACAACGGCATCGGCATGACCCGCGAGCAGGCGGTGGAGCACCTCGGGACCATCGCCCGCTCCGGCACCAGGGCCTTCGCGCAGTCGCTCAAGGAAAAGGGCGACACCGCCGACGGCCTCATCGGCCAGTTCGGCGTGGGCTTCTACGCGAGCTTCATGGTGGCCTCTCGCGTGGAGGTACACACGCGCTCGGCGGAGCCCGGCGCCGAGCCGGTGATCTGGACCAGCGACGGCGGCGGCGAGTTCTCGGTGGAGCCCGGCAGCCGCGCCACCCGGGGGACGGCGGTGACGCTGCATTTGCGCTCCGACTGTCACGAGTTTCTCGATGGCTGGAAGATCAAGGACATCGTCAAGAAACACAGCGGCTTCGTCGCCTACCCCGTGAAGTTCGACGGGGAGCAGCTCAACGAGCCGCAGGCCCTGTGGATGCGCAGCCCCGCCGAGGTGAGCGACGACGACTACAAGGCCTTCTACATGCAGGGTCTCGGCGAGTGGGACGAGCCCTCGAGTTGGGTCCACTTCCGCGCCGAGGCGCCGCTCGAGTACCAGGCGGTGCTCTTCTTCCCCTCGCGCAAGCCCTACGATCTCGACTACCCGGATGGCAAGCGCGGGGTACGGCTCTACCAGCGCCGGGTGCTCATCGCCGAGGCGAGCGACCAGTTCCTGCCTCGCTACCTGCGCTACGTGAAGGGGGTGATCGACGCGCCCGAGGTGTCGCTCAACGTGTCGCGAGAGATCCTGCAGAACACGCCCGTGTTGCGCTCCATCAAGAACCAGGTGGTCAAGCGCGTGCTGCGCCGCCTGCGCGAGCTGTCGCGCGAGGATGTCGCGACGTACACCCAGTTCTGGGAGGCCTTCGGCGCCACCCTGAAAGAAGGCGTGGCGGAAGACCGCGACAACCACGACAACCTCGTGCCGCTCTTGCGTTTCCGCACCACGGCGGGCGACGAGTGGCGCGAGCTGGCGCAGGTCAAGGCCGACATGAAGGACGGCCAGAAGGAGATCGGCTACCTCACCGGCCTCGACCTCGGCCGCCTGCGCAACTCGCCCCAGCTCGAGCGCTGGAAGAAGAAGGGATGGGAGGTGCTCTTGCTCTCCGACCCGGTAGACGAGTGGGTGGTGATGAACCTCAACGAGT
Organism: Deltaproteobacteria bacterium; assembly: GCA_016875315.1. Classification (GTDB taxonomy): domain Bacteria; phylum Myxococcota_A; class UBA796; order UBA796; family SXON01; genus SXON01. Next base: position 7,116 of record VGRQ01000001.1, read on the forward strand.
TCGACGGCGTCAAGCTCGTGAGCGTGGCCCAGGGCGACGTGGAAGCCGACGACGACCCCATCGCCGAGGAGGCCCGCAAGCAGGCCGAGCCCTTCACCGCGTGGGCCAAGGAGCTGCTCGGCGAGCTGGTGGCGGGCGTGCGTCCCAGCAAGCGCCTCACCGACAGCCCGGCCGTGCTGGTGGACGAGGGCAACGTGAGCGCCAACCTCGAGCGCATCCTCCGGGCCGCGCGGCAGGACGGCCCGAAGGCGCGGCGGGTGCTGGAGGTCAACCCCGAGCACGCGCTGGTGAAGAAGCTGGTGGCGATGCACGCCGCTGGCGACACCGCGGGCGCCGAGCCGCTGGCGCGCTTGCTCTACGACTACGCCCAGCTCGCCGAGGGGCACGTCGACGACGTGTCGGGGCTCACGCAGCGGCTGTCCGCGTTGATGTTGCGGGTGGCGGGGGGCTAGCCCCCAACCAGGTGCATGGTCCGCCCCTCGCTCACGACGGTCTCGGTCCACATCCGCTGGTCCCAGGTTCGTCCCGGGCGCTGGTCGAAGATGAATAGCCAGCCCTCGGTCTCGCCGAGACTCGCGAGGTAACGCCCGATCTGGGTCAGCCCTTTCTCGCGAATCCGCTCGAGACTGTCGCGACCGGCACGCACGCGCTTGATCTCGACGACGAACCGCTCGCCACCGAAATGCACGACGAGGTCGACCGCGCCGCGCCCGGCGGCGAACTCCCGCTCCACGCGCCCGCCGCCATTGACCACGCGCTGGAGGAAGCCCATCACCGCCACGTGCGCCACCGCCTCGGGGTATCCCGGAACCGTTTCACCGAGGAACTCGCCGTTGTCGCGCCACCACTCGCGGAAGGCCGCCACCAGCGCCGGGAAATCGAGCTTGCCCGGGGCACGTTCCCAGGGCCACCACGGCAGGGGCGCGTTCTCCTGCATGTTGTACGACACCTCGCGGGCCAACACTTCCCGGTAGATGGGGTTGGCGGGCTCGGCGCCGGCGCGGGCGCGTCGCAAGAGGCCCAGGTCGATCGTGTACTGGAAGTCGTCGTGACCGTAGTCGATGGCCTCGTCGCCGAGGAGCACCGCCTGCACGACGCGCGCCACGCGGGGCTCGCGGAGCCGCTGAGCCAGGGCGTCGAGGTGCGTGGTGCGCGAGAGCACCAGGCGCTCCTTGGCCTCGTCGATGTGCCCGGCCTCGATCACCACGGAGCGGTCGGTCGCGAGCACGTCGACACAGGTGGCGGCGAGCTTGTTCACGAGGAAGGGCTGCCCTTGTGTCCAGTAGAAGCCCCGGGCCACGGCCGCTGGCGCGAACGGCTGGCCGGTGTCGGCGGTGTGCTGCGCGTAGAGCTCACCCACCTCCGCCTCGGTGAAGTTGCGCAGGGTGATCGACTCGCTCTTGATGTTGAAGGGCGAGCCTGGGTTCACGGGCACGCCGTCCTTCGAGGCCGTGAGGTAGTCGCGGAGGTCGCGCATGCCAACGAGCGCGACGGACGCGGGAAATCCGCCGGGCCGGTCGGGAAAGCCCGAGCGGAGCTGGCGCAGGAGGTTCACCATGGGCACGCCGGTGACGACGTCGGCCTCGTCGAGGAACAACACCAGCGAGCGTGGCGCGACAGCGCTGGCCCAGGCCTGGAACCACGCCGCGAGTCGCGTGCCGGGCGCGGCCCCAGGGGGCGCAGGTGGGCGGTCGCCGGGGGGTAGATGTGCGGCCGACCAGGCGATCGCGCTGATCCAGCGGGCCTCCGCCGCGGCCACGTCGGCTTCCTCCTGGCTCGCTTCCAGCGTGGTGTGCAGCGCCACCATGCCTTTCCCGCGCAGTCGCGCGGCCAGCGCCCGCATCGCCGTCGTCTTGCCCGTCTGCCGGGCGGCGTGAATCACGAAGTACTGCGCGCGCTCCACCAGCGGCAGGAGGTCGGGCAACCGGCTCTCGGGCGGCAGCATGTAGTGCCGTTCGGGGTCGCAGGGACCGGTGGTGTTGAAGAAGCGGCGCATGGGGGGCTCCAGGTGCCGTATAGCGCCTCACCGCCAAACGGGTGAAAGGGCCGGCCCGGAGACGTCATGCGCATCGGAGTCGTGCGGGAAACTCGGGCCGACGAGCGGCGAGTCGCCGCCACGCCCGAGACCGCCAAGAAGCTGATCGGCAAGGGGCACGAGCTCCTCGTCGAGAACGGGGCAGGTTCGGCCTGCTCGATCCCCGACGCCGAGTTCGTGGCTGCCGGGGCGAAGGTGGTCGCGTCTGCCGAGGCCTGGGGCGCCGACATGGTGCTCAAGGTGCAGAAGCCCACCGCCGAGGAAGCGGCCGGCCTGCGCGAGGGCGCGGTCGTCGTGAGCTTCGTGTACCCAGGCGGCGACGACGAGCTCGCGGCCGTGCTGCGCCAGAAGAAGGCCACGGTGTTCGCGATGGAGGCCGTCCCGCGCATCAGCCGTGCGCAGACGATGGACGCCCTCTCCTCGATGGCCAACATCGCCGGCTACCGCGCCGTGATCGAGGCCAGCTACATCTTCCCTCGCTACCTGCCGCTGTTGATGACCGCCGCCGGGCGGGTGCCCCCGGCGCAGGTGCTGGTGGTCGGCGCCGGCGTGGCCGGTCTCTCCGCTATCGCGACGGCGAAGCGCCTCGGCGCGGTGGTGAAGGCCTTCGACACCCGCCCCGCCGTGAAAGACCAGGTGAAGTCGGTGGGCGGCGAGTTCCTCCAGCTCGACGCGACGCAGGCCGACGCGGAAGACAAGGGCGGCTACGCCCGCGCTGCGAGCGAGGAGATGCTCGGCAAGATCCGGGCCCTGCTCCACGACGCCGCCGTGCAGAGCGACATCGTCATCACCACCGCGCTCGTGGGCGGGCGCACCGCGCCGCGGCTCATCGAGGCGCACACGGTGGAGCAGATGAAGCCCGGCAGTGTCGTCGTCGACCTCGCGGTGGAGGGCGGCGGCAACGTGGCATGCACGCGGCGCGGCGAGGCGGTGGAGGTCAACGGCACCACCGTCATCGGCTACACCAACCTCGCCGGGCGCATGCCCTTCGATGCCTCGCGGCTCTACGCCCGCAACATCCTCAACCTCCTGGTGCACATGCACGGCAAGGAGGGCTTCAACATCGACCTCGCCGACGAGATCACCGGCCCCGTGAGCATCATGCACGGGGGCGAGGGGCGCGTCGACGCCTGGAAGGGAGCCAACTGATGGAAGCCTTTGTCCAGCACCTCACCGTCTTCGTGCTCGCCTGCTTCGTGGGCTACCAGGTGGTGTGGAAGGTCACCCCGGCCTTGCACACGCCGCTGATGAGTGTCACCAACGCCATCAGCGGCATCATCGTGGTGGGCGCGATGTTGTCGCTCTCGCCCGAGCTCAGCTCGGCGCAGACCATCCTCGCGGCGATTGCCATCTTCGTGGCCAGCATCAACGTGGCGGGTGGATTCCTCGTCACCCAGCGCATGCTCGGCATGTTCAGGAAGAAGTGATGGTCGAGCTTGCTTATCTCGCCGCCGCCGTGTGTTTCGTCCTGTCGCTCGGCGGGCTCAGCGCCCCGTCCACGGCGCGCCGCGGCAACACGCTGGGCATCGTCGGCATGGCGATCGCGCTCGTCGCCACCCTGCCGGCCACCCAGAGCCTCGCCGCCTTCGCGGGCGCGCTGGTGGTGGGCGGCACCATCGGCGCGGTGCTCGCCAAGCGCGTGGCGATGACGGCGATGCCCGAGCTGGTGGCCATCCTCCACAGCTTCGTGGGCCTCGCCGCCGTGCTCGTGGGCGTGGCCGGCTACCTCGCCCATCCCCACGGCGAGCTCGACGCGCTGCGGGTGATCCACCTCGTTGAGTGTTTCCTCGGCGTGATCATCGGCTCGCTCACCTTCACCGGCTCGGTGATCGCCTTCGGCAAGCTCAAGGAGCTCATCAAGAGCAAGCCCCTGGTGTTCCCCTTCCGGCACGGTGTCAACGCGCTCCTGGCGTTACTGACACTCGCCTGCCTTGGCTGGTTCGTCGTGGCCCAGGCCGGACTGCCGCTGTACCTGGCGATGGTCCTCTTCGGCGTTCTCGGCGTGCTCCTCGTCATGGGCATCGGCGGCGCCGACATGCCGGTGGTGGTGTCGATGCTCAACAGCTACTCGGGCTGGGCGGCGTCGGCCACGGGCTTCTTGCTCGGCAACGACCTGCTCATCATCGTGGGCGCGCTCGTGGGCAGCTCGGGTGCCATCCTCAGCTACATCATGTGCAAGGCGATGAACCGCAGCTTCGTGTCCGTCATCCTCGGTGGCTTCGGCGCCGAGGCCAGCGGGCCCGACGATCGCGCCGAGGCCTTCTCGAAGAAGGGTGTCAACCGGGCCGGCCCGGAGGACGTGGCCGAGATGCTCAAGTCGGCGCGCAGTGTCATCATCGTCCCCGGCTACGGCATGGCGGTGGCGCAGGCGCAGCACGCGGTCCGCGAGATGACCGAGTTGATGCAGAAGAATGGGACGACGGTGCGCTTCGCCATCCACCCGGTGGCCGGGCGGCTGCCCGGTCACATGAACGTGTTGCTCGCCGAGGCCAACATCCCGTACCCCATCGTGCTGGAGATGGACGAGATCAACCCCGACATGGTGGAAACCGACATCGTGCTGGTGCTCGGGGCCAACGACATCGTCAACCCCGACGCCCTGGAGAACCCCAAGTCAGCGCTGGCCGGGATGCCGGTCTTGGAAGTGTGGAAGGCGCAGACAGTGGTGGCGGTGAAACGCTCGCTCAACCCGGGATTCGCGGGGATCGACAACCCCCTGTACTACCGCGACAACACGCTGATGTTGTTTGGCGACGCGCGCAAGATGGTCGACTCGCTGGTGGCCCAGCTCAAGGGGACAGTCAGCCACTAGCCCGAGTGATCTCCACGCCCTCGTAGATGGCGTCGAGATCCAGCACCACCTCCACCCCAGCCAGGCCGATTCGCCCGCCGGCGTCGACGGGGCGCAGCGTCCAGGTGCCGTCGTCGTTGCGGGTGAAGTGATCGACGTGGTTGCGCCCGGTGGTCACGAGCAGGAAGTCGCGGAGCGAGGGGAAGGTGCGGTAGTGCTCGAACTTCTGGCCCCGGTCGTAGGCCTCGGTGCTGGGGCTCAGCACCTCGACGATCACCGTGGGGTTGGTGGCGGCGTCGGGGTCCTCGGGGTGGGGTCGCATGGGGCCGCAGATGACGACGGCGTCGGCGTAGGTGGCGAGCCCGGTCGTCTCGCTGCGAAGGCGCTGGTTCGACTCGAAGGGGCGGCAGGGGCCGCCGCGGAGCGCAGCGCGGAGCTCGGCGCCCACGGCCAGCGACAGGTACGAGTGCTCCGGCGTGCCCCCGGCCATCGCCAGGACGTGACCGTCGTACCACTCGTGCTTCTCGGTCGCGATGGCCTCCTTCGCGAGGTACTCGGCGTAGGTGACATACTTGTGGGCGAGCGCGGCGGCGGGCATCGACACAACCATAGCACGCCCCTAGCCCCCGCTGGTGATCCCCCCCCGTCGCATCAGCGCCTCGCGCACCTTCACCATCGCGAGGGAATCACGCGCGCAGTACGCGAGGAGGTGGGTCTCCAGGCGCTCGCGCTCCTCGCGGCTGGTCCGAGCGTCCACCATCCGGAGCCAGGCCCGAGCGGCGGTGAACCCGTCGGCGATGGCGAGGTCGCCGTAGCCCAGGTCGGGACAGGCCGCGCCGAGCACCGCCTTCATGCTGAAACTGCCGCGAAGTTCGGGATGGTAGTAGTGGTGGCGCAGGATGGGTTGGAAGTCGACAATGCGGTCATGCACCTGGTCCAGGTCGCCCCACATCTCGGGAAAACGCGCGGCGAGTTGGCGGACGATAGCTGCCTCGAAGGCACCATATACGATGATGGAACCCTCGCTGCCACACGCGGCCACGAGCGAACGCGCGAACGCGGGGCGGGGATCGGTGTCGTCGACATGCAGGAACTCGGCGTGTGACAGCTTCCCGCCGGGCACGAGGGTGTGGATCGACCACTGGGTGGGGATCTGCTCGAAGGGCCGCGACCCGGGCCAGCGGGGCACCGCTGGATTGCAAGCCTCAAAATCTACGAATCGCAGCGGCCATGCGAGGCGACCCAGCGCGGGCGCGAGTCCCTGGCCGACGTATTCCTTGCCCTCGGTTATCGCCCACGCCGCGTGCTGCTGCGTGGGGTTCATCCGGATCTCGCTCGGGATCTTCCTCACGTCGTGGATGCCCCGGGCGAGGAGCTCCTGGTGGAGCCGACCGCCGCCGGGCAGGAGCTGTACGCTGTAGGGCCCGGGCGCGGCGATGCAGTGGTCCTGGAACGGGCAGGCGCGCGGGGAGTGGCACTGCGGGCCGGGCGCCACCTCGGGCTCGGTGCGCGCTGCGGCCGCGCGGACGAGGCGGTCGCGGTCCTCGGCAAAGTCGACGGGGTCGACCTCGCTCGAGACGAACAGTTGCGCCGGATCGACGGGGCCGTCGCCCCGCGTGTAGTCGCGATCGAGGTGAAACAGCCGCAAGCCGGTGACGGCCACGCCCGCGCCGGCGGCCACCCACCCCACCGCCGCCACGTCGAGCTCCTGGGCGAGGCCCACCGTGTTGGCCACCTTCGACTCGGCGACCATCCATCCCTTCCCGTCGCGCACCAGGATGCTGGCGCGCACGGCCACGTCGTCGGCCACGAAGGTGGCGTCGAAGAGGGCGGGCACAGCCTGCGCCATCGCCGCGCGGGTTCGACTCGCCCGGTCGGTCCAGGTGCCCGCCTGCGAGATGGCCACGCCCCCCGGGTAGAGGGCCCGCGCCAGCGCGCGTACCTCGTCGATGTCCTCCGGCCGGGGCCCGCCCACGCCCTTGACCGGCAGCTCGATGGTGGCCGTCTGGGCGGTGGGGCGGGGGCTCAGGTGCAGCCACGCCCGTCGCTCGCACTGGGCGGCGGCGAGGAGCTCGGATCGCGAGAAGGGCGGCACGGGGCGGGCGGTATCCCGGCCGCTGGATACCGGGGCGGCCCACCCCCGCGGAGCGCCCTTGCCCGACCCCATTCTTGTCCTCGGCGCCCCGCGCAGCGGCACCACGCTCCTGCGCGTGATGCTGGCGGGACATCCCGAGTTGTTCTCGCCGCCCGAGATGGTGATCGCGCCGTTCGCCACGATGGCGGAGCGCCGGAAGAAGCTCGACGAGCGCTTCTGGGAGAAGGGCGGCCTGCGCCGGGCGATCATGGAGCTTCAGGCCTGCGGCGTGGACGAGGCGAAGGCGGTGGAAGCGTCGCTGGAGGAACGCACCGTTCCCGAGGTGTACGCCTGGATCCAGGCCCAGCTCGGCGAGCGGGTGCTGGTGGACAAGTGTCCCCACCTCTCCGCCGATCCGGCGGCGCTGTCGCGACTGGCGCGCTGGTTCCCGGCGGCGCGCTGGGTGTGGATCGTGCGCCACCCCGGGAGCGTCACCCGGAGCATCGAGAACATGCCCATGGCGGAGGTGATGCTCCAGGGCTACGCGCCCGACGCGCGCGACATCTGGTACTTCGCCAACCGGACCATCCAGAGCTTCCTCGGTGATATTCCCGAGGGACGCAAGGCGACCATCCGCTACGAGGACATGGTGGGCGACGGTCGCAAGGCGATGCATGTCCTCTGTCGCGACATCGGACTCACATTCCACGAGGCGTTGCTCACGCCCTACGAGGGCGACCGGATGCGGGAGGGCCCCTCGGGGGCGCGAGCGGTCGGCGATCCGAACCTGGCTGGCCACGGCAAGGTCGACCCGTCGCTCGCCACGAAGTGGCTGGAAGGCTTCGACCCGTCGAGCGTCTCGCCCGACACGCATCGCCTCGCGCGCGAGCTTGGCTACGACCTCGGCGCGCTGGCGGCGCCGCCCATGGCCAGCGTCAGCTCGGCGATGGCGGCCCTGTTCGACAGCGCCCGCAAGCTCGAGTCCGACATGCGCATGCCCAGCGATCTCGACGCGGTGGAAGGGCGGCGTTTCCTGTTGCGCATGCTCTCCATGAGCGTGGACCTGATGGTGGAGCAGGGCGACCCAGACCGTCCCCAGTTCCACCACGCCGAGGGCCCAACCCGCAAGATGTTCGCCGACAACCCCGATGCTGACTACTGGCGGGCCCCGGTGCGGCTCGGCGACGGACGTCGTTACCGGGTGTCAGGAACCGTCCCGGCCGGCACCACCTACATCGGCATCCTCTACTACCGGAAGGGCGGCGTGGTGGGCCGCTACATGCCCGATCGCGAGTTCGTCAAAGACGGGCGCTTCGAGCTGATTCTCTCCGCTGGCGAGGGGGCCGACTTCCGCGGCGAGGGCGACGAGACGGCGGTGATGGTGCGGCAGTACTTCGCGGATCGCGCCGTCGAGGCGCCGATCGACCTGCACATCGAGTTCCTGGGCCACGCCTCTCCGTCGGCACTCGAACCTCGCGACCTCGCCCGCGACCTCGACCGCGCCCGTCGCAACCTCGAGGCCGTGTTTGCCCGCACCCTCGGCACCTGGCAGATGGCCCGCGTGGGCCTGCTCAACCGCTTCGTGCAGCTCGACGGCGCGGCGCTCTTCCCCACCCCCGACAACACCTACCTCGCCTGCTGGTACCGCTTCGGGCGAGACCAGGTGATGTACATCCGAGGGAAAGCACCGGGGGCCCGCTACTGGAGCTACTGCCTCTACAACGTGTGGATGGAGTCGGGGGACTACCGGCACGCGCGCGTGTCGCTCAACCACGCGCAGGTGACACTCGATGGCGACCGCTACGAGATCTGCCTCGCCCACCGCGACCCGGGGCACCCCAACTGGATCGACACCACCGGGCACCTCGCCGGCTACGTGCTGTTGCGATGCCTCTTGCCCGAGGGCGACATCGAGGTGCCCACCATCGAGGTGAAGTACGAGGCCGAGATCAGTAGGAGTACACCAGCCACGAGGTGAGCAGCAGGTTGCCGCCGCCGCCCTCGTAGAGCTCGCCCTCCCAGAAGGCCTCGTAGTCGAAGCTGTTGGTGCCGCCGATGGTCACCTCGGGGGTGATGTCGACGAGCACGTGCTCCACCTCCTTGCCGGGGCACCAGCCGTTCCGGCCGTACCACCACGTGCCGTACTGGTTGGGCACGGTGCCGTCGTTGACCTGCTCCATGCAGCCGTAGGTGCTGCCCGCGATCGGAAACTCCACCACGTGCTCAGTGCCGTTGACGTAGAAGTGATGGTCGAAGTTGCAGAACTCTGCGCAGGCCTGGTTGCCCTCCTGCCCATGCCCGCTGAAGCTGATGGCGATCTCGACCCGGGTGGCGGTGGCCGGGATGTCGATCTCCACCGGGTCGCGCTCGTTGTAGGTGGCGCTGGTGTAGCCGCCGCTGATGAAGGTCTGCAGCTCCTGCGGCCGGACGTCCTTGCCCTGGTTGGACAATCGAAGGTCGAGTGACACCTCGTAGGGCTGCTGGGTGTAGTAGGCGAAGGTGAAGTTGCCGCCGGCGTTGAAGTACGGCAGCAGCGACGACACGTCGTGTACCCACCGTCCCTCGCGGTGGTAGGTCGTGATGTAGCGACCGAGCTCCACGCAGTTGGACTGGTCGGCATCGCACACCAGCAGCCAGTTGATGTAGTCCCACGCGGGGCAGGTGCCGTACTCCCCGTCGCCCACGCACCCGAGGTAGTGATCGAGTGTCAGGGTGTCGAAGGTCTGCATCGTGGCCGCGTCGGGCAGGGTGACGGTGACGTAGTCCATCTCGCCGGCCCAGCCGGGGTCGCTCACCTCCTGGCCGGTGAACACCGGGACCACCGTGGCGCCCTCGGCCTCGAGCGCCATCTCGCGGGTGGCCTCGAAGTTGTAGAACACCGCCTCGTTGGCGGCCATGGAGATGTCGGGCTCGAACCAGCCGTAGCTGCTGTTGTAGCGCTCGGGGTTGGCGAAGCTGCCGATGTAGCGGAGCCGCTGGAAACGATCGATGCCCACGCCCCAGTTGGGGCTGCGCATGTTGTCGGTGAGCCAGCCGCCGGCGTCGCGGTAGTCGCTGGTGACGCGCAGGATGTGGGCTTCCCAGTGGGCGCGATCCTCGTCGGACAGGTCTTCCAGGAAGTTCTCGATGCCGCTGTCGAGCAGCGCCAGCTCGGCGAGGCGGTCGGCCTCGTCTTTCTCCGACGAGATGAAGATGACATAGGTGTTGCGGGGCAGGGCCTCGAAGAGACCCTTGGTGTCACGCTTGTTGTCCCAGAGGTGGTCGGGCCAGCCGGTGGCCTGGTCGGGCTGGGAGGGGATGATCAATACCGTGTCGCAACCGGTCCAGTGCTCGGACAGGGTCCACCCACCCTCGGCGGTCTGGATCGTGAAGTCGGTGACGGTGGCGTAGAGCGCGTCGCTCTCCTCGGCCTCCACCCAGGGCACCACCGGGGTGCCGTCGTCGCAGGTGGTCGCGGGCGGGCTGCCGGTATCGCTGGTGTCGGGGACGCCGGTGGCCTCGGTGTCGCCCGTGTCGCTGGCGTCGGGACAGGCAAGGAGGAGGGACAGGAGCACGGGCGCCTCGCGGGGGCGTGGAGGGTAGCACAGGCGTTCGCGCCGTCGCTGGTGGGGTTAGCGTCGTTGCCATGCTCCTCGGCCTGTCCCTCGTTTTCGCGGCCGAACGGCCCGTGGTGTACGGCTACCACGCATACTGGACCGACGACCCGGTCACCCTCGACTTCGACTCGCTCACTCACGTGTCGATCTTCAACGTCGACGTGGAAACCGACGGCACCGTCTCGTCCACCAGCCGCTGGACCAGCGTGGCCGCCGGCGTGGTGGCTGCCGCGCACGCCCAGGGCGTGAAGGTACACCTGTGCGTCACCGCCTTCGACGACTCGCAGCACGACGCCGTCTTCGGTAGCGACACGGTGCGGTCGCGACTGATCGGCGAGCTGGCGGACCTCGTGCGCGACTACGGCGCCGACGGCGTCAACGTCGACTTCGAGGGCCTCTCCAGCGCCTACCGGGAAGACATGGTCGACTTCGTCATCGACCTGCGCGCCGAGGTGGGGGAGGTGGTGCTGGCCACGCCCGCCGTCGACTGGTCGGGGGCCTGGGACTACTCGGCGCTCAGCGACGCCTCCGACGGCCTGTTCATCATGGGCTACGGCTACCACTACACCGGCAGCAACCCGGGGCCGAACGATCCACTCTACGGCGGCGACCCCTGGAGCGACTACTCGCTGGACTGGTCTGTCGATGACTACCTCGCCCACGACGCCGACCCCGCCAAGGTGATCCTCGGCCTGCCGCTCTACGGGCAGGCCTGGGAGGCCAACCACGAGGTGCCCGGCAGCGCCTACGAAACCGGCTGGGCGGTCACCATGGTCGAGGCGATGGCCGAGGCCGAGGTGTACGGCGCCCTGTACGACGACGTCACTCGCTCGCCCTACTACCTGCCCAGCGGCGAGCAGGTGTGGTACCCCGACCACGACAGCGTGCGCGAGCGGATCGAGTACGCGGTCGACCGAGAGGTCGCCGGGGTCGGTTTTTGGGCGCTCGACTACGAGGGACGCGACCCGGCCTTCTGGGCGATGGTCGACGACGCGGCGACGTGGCCGGTGCCGGTGGACGGGGGCGATGACGAGCCCGGGGACGACGGGGGCGGCGCCGACCAGCCCGACGCCCCGGCGCCGGGACAGGCGACGCTCTCCCGGCCGGAGTCCCCCGCGAGCTGTAGCGCCTTCGCGACACCCCTCGTCGCGCCGCTGGTGCTGGCGGTGCCCCTGGCACGACGTCGGCGTCGCGGCGCCCGGTAGCAGAGGTAGATTCCCGGCCGCGGCCGGAGCTGGCATGCGCTTTGCTTTGATGCAGACCGGAGTTGAACCATGATCCTTGTCCTGTTGCTCGCCTGCGCCCCGGAGGTCACCACTCGCACCCTGGAGGACGAGGGCAGCGTGTGCCTCGACGACGAGGGACAGGTGCAGGTCACCTTCCCCGACTGCCTGTCGTCGTCGTGCGACACGCTGGTGAGCGCCGAGTGTACCGCCGAGCTGGTCGACGGCGTCCTGGAGGTCCACGCCAAGGCGGTGATCGAGTCGCAAGGGGAGGTATGCACCACGGACTGCGGGCTGGTGCAGGCCACCTGCGAGATGCCGCTGGTGGAAGACCCCGGCACCGTGCAGTTCAGCTACGGCGGGGAGCTGACCGACCTCGACGCGGCCTGCGAGGGCGTGTAGTCCCCCACGCGGCGCGGGCGTTCTACCGGCGCTCTTCCACTCGCCCGTCGGCGTGGCGCGCGAAGCGGCCCTGCTCGCGGGGGTGCACCGGGTCGGGCCGCGCGAAGGGCCAGCCGCCGAAGCGGGTCCGCTGGTAGTCCGCGTAGGCCTGGTGGATCTCGCTCGCCGTGTTCATCACGAAGGGACCGTGTGCCGCCACTGGCTCGCCGATGGGCTGCCCCTGGAGGACGAGCACCTCCGCACCGGCGGCGGCGCTGAGTGTGGTCGCGACATCCGCGCGCAAAGCGAGCAGCTGTCCCGGGGCGACCGCCTGCCCGTTCACCTCGATGACGCCTTGCCAGGCGTAGAGCGCACGGTTGATATCGGGTCGCGACAGCGCCAGCTCGACCCGGCCACCGGGAGCAAGGGCGATGGTCCAGATGCCGACCTCGTGTGCCGGGTCGGCCGCCCAGGAGTCGGGCGGGGTCCCCGGGCCGGTGATGCCGTCGAAGCGTCCCGCCACCACCGTCACCCGGGCGCCCTCGCGCTCGATCACCGGGATGCTGTCGGCCCAGAGCATGGTGAAGTAGGGGGCGACCATCTTCGACTCCCGCGGGAGATTCAGCCAGATCTGGAACAACTCCGCGTGGTTGTCGCCGTCGCGGCGCAACAGGGGGAACATCTCGCTGTGTACCACCCCCCGCCCGGCCGTCATCCACTGCACGTCGCCGTCGCCGAAGCGCGCGGTGGCGCCCAGCGAGTCGCTGTGGTCGATGCGGCCTCGCCGCGCCAGCGTGACAGTCTCGAAGCCGCGATGCGGGTGCGCGGGGAACCCAGGCACGTCGCGACCGTGGTACATGCTCCAGCCGTCGCGACTCGAGAAGTCGGATCCGATGTGGCGACCGGCGAGCGAGGACGCGGGCCCCATCTGGTCGTTGCCCGCCGGGTAGCGGTCGTCGTGGTGCACGCAGAAGAGGAAGGGGTCGAGCGTGGGCCACGGGGGCGACCGCAGCGGCGCCACCTGTCGGATGGGGTTCATGCGGCCAAGCTAAACGCGCGGGCTACGGGAACTCGTTCTCGGCGAGCAGGCCGTAGTGCATCACGCACATCTCGTCGAAGGCCTTGTCGCCCACGGTGACGTCGAAGGGCTCGGCGAAGCCGTCCTTGACCAGCGCGTCGCGAAGGCGGTCGTTGTCGAGGGTGTTGTCGTAGTGGCAGGTGATCTCGATCTGGTCGTCTGGCGACAGCGTGGGGAGCTCGTCGATGGGCGCGTCGTAGAGGTAGGTCTGCTGCCACGCCGAGTCGAAGCGCTCGATGTGCGAGAGGCACTGGGTTTCACCCTCCACGTTGTGGAGGTCCATCCGGATGTCGAGGCCCGCGTAGTGCATGTGGGGGAAGACGCCCCAGATCGGGTACTCGTTCTCGGAGAAGCCATCGTCGCGGTCTTGCTGGCCCCAGGTTTCCAGCCACACTTCCTCGTGGTTGTACTTGCCCGAGGGGATGCCGAAGTGGCCGTCGGACCAGCCGCCGCGGTAGGCCACGGGGCTCCAGTTCACCTCGGTGGCGTGGGCGCCGCCGAAGCGGTCCATCCACACCCGGTAGCGGGGCTTCTGGTCGAGCCAGCGCACCGCGATCGAGGTGTTGTCGTACTGGGCCTCGTCGGCCTGGTGGTAGTGGAAGGTGAGGATGATCCGTTCGTTCGGCTGGACGGTGAGCCCCGAGTTGGGCGGGAAGTACATGGGACCGGTGTTGGTGATCCACGTGAACAACAGGCGGGTGTCGGGGATCTCCTGCGTGGGGCAGCTGTTCACCCCGTTGCTGCCGTCGGCGGGCGCGGTGACGCCCGTGGGGTCGGAGGCCACGATGATGTGGTGGATCATGTTCCCCGGGTCGGGGATGATCTGCAGGGCGTCGATGTAGCCCTCGACCCCCTGGCCAAGAGGGAAGCTGAAACACAGGTTGTAGTCGAGGGAGTCGGGGTCGCCGGGGATCTCGGCCTCGGGACCGGGCAGGAACTCGACGTTGTCGCCGGACAGCATCGGCGGGGGGACGGGGGTGACGTCGACCGCGGTGGCCTCGTCGCCGAGCTGCATGCCGCCGGTGAGCCAGCGGCGCACCGTGTCGATGTCCTCGTCGGAGAGCCGCGGGTCGTCGAGCCAGGGGGCAGGCGGTGCGCACGTCTTGGAGTCGGGACTGGGCCAGGGTGGCATGACGTAGGGCGCGTGATCGTCGCCCACCATCTTCTCGAGCGACAGCTTCCCGTAGGCGCCGAACTGCTCGGGGTTGCCGAGCACGATGGGGTTGTAGCCCTCCTGGTGACACGCCGTGCAGTTTTCCGCGACAATCGGCCGCACGTCCTGGAACCAGGTGGGGGCGGCTTCGCTGCCGAGGCTGGAGTCGGCGCCATCGGCCGCGCAGGCGGCCAAGGTTGTAAGCAGCAAGGCGGACGCGAGGCGTACGACGGCGAACATGGGCGGGAGCGACATTAGCCCCACATCTGGAGGTCGGCAAGTGACGGGCATTGTTCCTCGGTCAAGCTACCGATATCGAGTCGGGCGAGGCGTGCTCCCGCGCCGCCCGCGATCCCCGCGCTTTCTGTCCCGACGCGGAGTATGATCGGCGCCCATGTCGAATCCCCTGGCGGAGCAACCGAGGCTCCACCTGCACGTGAGCGAGGTCCTGCGCCGCCAAGCGGCGGAGGCGGTCCACCTCGCTCGCGACGTGCGACGCGACCCCGACCTGCTCGACGCGCTCGAGGGAATGGTGGCCCGCGTGCGCGACACCGCCAGGACGCTGGGCTTGTCTCACGTGGAGCGGGCGGCGCTGCGGGCGCTGCGGGGCCTCTCGTCACCCGAGCGCGACGAGATCCTAGAGGAACTGCTCGACACGTGCACGGGCGGGCTGCGCACCACGGCGCTCCTCCGGCCGATCGTCGCCGTGGGCACGCGCGACAACACAACTGCGCTGCGAGCCAGCGCCGCCGTGCTGGCCACCGCCATCCGGGTGGTGCCCGACGTCGCCACCGCCATCCACACCGCCATGGCCGACGATGCAGGCGCCGTCGTGGCCCCGGTGTCGGCCGTCCCCGAGCTCGCGAGCCACTGCCGCGCCGCGCTGCGCGACCGCTTGCTGCTGGTGTATGGGCCCGACAACGACATCGGCGCTCGCCTCCAGGCGGCGCGCATCGGCGCCGTCCAGTACCTGCCCGAGCCCCTCGACCTGCGGGCGGCGCTGCGCGAGGTCCGCGGGCGCATCGCCGCGTGGCGCACCAGCGCGTGGCGGGTACTCGTGGGGGATCGCACGGAGGAACGCGCCCAGTGCCTCGCTGCCGCCATCGGCTCCGAGGAGATCGCGACGCTCACGGCGGTGGGGGGCTTCAAGCTGCTGGAGGCGATCGAGCGCCACTCGCCCGACCTCCTCGTGATCGGTCTCCCCATGGACGGCATCCCCGGCCCGGACCTGGCGGCCATGTTGCGCACCCACCAGCGTTACTCGGCCTTGCCGCGCATCTTCGTGCGCGACCCCGACGCGCCGCCGCCGCCCATTGCCGGTGGTCACGGGGTGATCGATCGCGACGTGCGCCCCGAGGTGTTCCGCGCGCGCGTGTTCGGCCTGCTCGACGAGCGGCGCCGGGAGCGCGCCATGCGCGAGCACGACGAGCTCACCGGTAGCCTTAGCCAGGGGGCCATCCTCAACGCGGCCGACCGCGAGGTGGCCCTCGCGCGGCGGCGGGGCGACGCGCTCGTTGCGGTGCGCTTCGAGCTCGACGAGCCGCTTGAGCTCGCCCGGCGCGCGGGCGCGATTGCCACCGACGGCGCCATGCGCCTGCTCGCGCGCACCGTCGGCGTGTGCGTGCGCGACACCGACAGCGTGGGCCTCATCGGGTCGTATGGCTTCCTGCTCCTCATGCCGGGCTTCTCGCTGGCCCTCGCCCGGGAGCGCGTGGACGGCATCCGGCGCCGCTTCGGCCTCCAGGTGGCCGCCGACGAGC
Source organism: Deltaproteobacteria bacterium (assembly GCA_016875315.1). GTDB lineage: Bacteria > Myxococcota_A > UBA796 > UBA796 > SXON01 > SXON01. The sequence goes on from VGRQ01000001.1 coordinate 23,207, forward strand.
GCATCGCGGGCGCGGGCTTCAGCGTGGGCATGGCCGAGGGCCCCGACGACTTGCTCCTGCGCGCCGAGCGGCAGTTGCTCAAGGCGAGGGGCCTGGTCGACCGGCCGCCGGAGGCCGACCCGTTCCACGTGCTTCTCGGGGGCAAGGAGGAGTCGGGTGCGCGGCGCGCCGAGGCACCCCCGCTGGCGCTCGCCGCCAGCGTCTTCACCGGCGACGACTAGCAGCCCTACATCAACTCGGCGGCCTTCACCCTCACCGAGCCCTTCACCAGCTCGGCGCGACAGGCCAGGCGCATGGTGCTGGGGAAGCCGTTTTCCTTGAGAGTGGCCCGCTCCCGGGGCGACTGCTCGGCGATGCCCTCGGCGCCGTCCAGGACCTCGACCCGGCAGGTGCCGCAGCTCGCCTCCGAGCAGCCGGTGGCGATGGGGCGCTTGAAGCGACTGGTGCCGCCGACGATGGTGGTGCCCACGTCGACCTCGGACGACTGCTCGCTGCCGTCGGGGCCGACCACGACGAGCTGGACCTTGGGAACTTCCTCCCGGGGCGCGGCGGCCTGGTCGCCGAGGCCGAGCAACTTCTTGAGGCGACGGCGGAGACCGAGTGGCGAGGGCATGGGACGCTCCGGGGTGGGCTTGGGGCGGCGGCGCGTAACGCAGGCGCGCTGCCCAGCCTGTTGCCCGCGATACTCGCCGTCGATGATCGACTGGGTGGAGCTGGCGCGGTCCATGCACGGGCACGCGGGCGTGCTCGCGGCGGCGGCGCTGCTGCACCCGGTGGTCTTCCTCCGGCCGGGACGCCCCCTGTCGAGGCCCCAGCGCTGGGCCGTGGGCGCGGGCGCGGGCATGCTGGCCGCGGTGTACGCCTCCGGCCTCGCGCTGTACCCCGGCTACCGGGAGCGAGAACGTCCCGCGTTGATGCAGCAGGACTTCCCCCTCGCCCTCTGGTTCGAGCGCAAGGAACACCTCGCGTTCGTTGCCGTGGTGCTCGCGGGCACCGCCGCGTTGATGGTGCTCTCGCGTCGCGACGGCAGCCACAACCGTGTCGCTCGCTGGATGCTCGGGGTGTCGGCGGCGCTGGTGCTCGTCGTGGCGGCGGTGGGCAGCGTGGTGGGGGTCTGGACTCGCTAGAGCTGGAGCAGCGCCCAGGCGTAGAGCGCGAGGGTCAGCGCGCGGGCGGCCCAGCGAGCGAGGTCGCCCGACTCGCCATGGTCGGTCACCCGGTTGCCGTACGCCGCGCCGAGGACGAGGCCCCCGAGCAAGCCACCGACGTGGGCGCCGTTGTCGATGAAGGGGAGCACCACGCCCAGCGCGAGGTTCCCCGCCACCCACGGCCACAACAGCGGTCCAAACCAGCGCCGGGTGTGAGGCGAGAGGCGCCCGCCCCAGCGCCAGCCGAAGGCCACCATCGCGCCGAGGAAGCCGAAGGCGCCTCCGCTCGCCCCCACCGTCACCTCGCCGCCGCCGATCATCGAGCCGATCCCGCCCGTGATGGTGGAGAAGGCGAAGAGCATCAACACCCGGGTGGGCCCGTAAACCGCCTCGAGGACCTCGCCGATCGCCCAGAGGGCGGCGACGTTCATCGCGAGGTGCCCCGCGTTCCAGTGAAGGAAACCGTAGCGCAAGAGACGGTAGTACTCGCCGTCGTGCACCAGGTCGCCGGTGCGCGCCCCGAGATCGCCCATGAGTTCGCGGGTGCGGTTCCAGGCCAGTGCCTTCCACCACGGCTGCCCGCGACCGAAGTCAGCCACGCAACTATAGGCATAGAAGCCCACGAGGAAGAGGCAGAGGCCCACCGTCGCGAGCGGGCGGTCGCGCAGGTAGAAGTCGAGGCGCTTCTCCGCCCGCTCCCAGCTCCGCTCCTCCTGGGGCGTTGCCACTAGCGCACCTCGTAGAGCGTGGCGGCCGCCAGCGGGCCGTGGCCGAGCGCCACCGGGAGCGGCCCGAGGGTCTCGGCGTAGAGGCCCGCGCCGGCGCGCACGTCCACCACGCGGAGCGGGAAGCGGCTGGTCGACACCACGCGGGCCATCGGCTCCCAGGCGGCGGGCACCGCGCCCCCCGACTGCTCGTCGACGGCCACGAGGGTGCCGGGCGTGGGCTCGTCTACCCGGGAGGCGCCGGCCGCTTCCATCGCGTGACGGAAGGTCCACTCCCCCCGGAACAGCGAGGCGCGGTGCTGCTCGATCATCCCGGTGGCGACCTCCGCCGAGGCCCGCGCGTAGGCCCAGTCGGCGGCCACGGTGGCCAGCCCGAGTGCCCCGGCGAGGCCGGTGGCCACGGCCAGGGCGCGCTTGCCGTGGGCCACCTCCTCGGCGGAACGGGCGGCGAGGATGGCCACCGGCACGGCGGCGGGGAGGAGGTAGCGGGCCGAGGCGTAGTTGTGGACCCCGACCACGCCGAGGACGACGGCGATGACGACGCTGCCGAGCATGAAGGAATCGAGACGGTCTCCCTTGCGACGGCGGGTGACGGGCGAGACGCAGGCGAGCGCCGCGCGCGACAGGGCGGTGCCGCCGAGCGCGGCGAACACCAGCAGGGCGAGGGCCCCGCTGGCGTCGAGGCCCCCGGGGCGCACCCAGAGCAGCGCCGCCAGGCCGAGGGCGGTGCCCGCCACGAGGTGGACGGGCGCGGCCAGCGCGAGGCCGAGGCAGGTGGGCAGCAGCGCGAGGCGCGCGAGCGTGCCCAGCGCCCGCCCCTCCAGGGGTCCGCTTGCGATGATGTCGCGACTCTCCCAGGCCACGAGCGGGTGAAAGGCGCCGTGCTGCACGTAGATCGCACCCTCGATGGCCGCGGGCAGGGCGATCAGGGGCAGGAACAGGGCCGCGGCGTGGCGCGGCGACAACCGGATGCGAAAGGCGTGGATCGCGACCACCCCGGCCACCAGTACCGCCGGGTACTTGGTCTCGATGGCCGCGCCGAGAGCGAGGCCGGCGACCGCATAGATCCCGCCGGCGTTGTCGCGAGACAAGGCCTCTCGGTAGGCAGCGAGACCGGCAGTGGCCAGCGCCACCATCGGCAGGTCGATCATCAGGCTGTCTTGCAGGCCGAGCAGCACCGTCGATGACGCGAGCCAGGCGGCCGCGGCGTACCCGGGGTGCTTGCACGCGCGCGCCATCCACGTGGCGGCGGCCCAGGCGTAGAGCGCCACCCAGCCGAGCGCAGGCAGGCGGCCGCCGAGGCCGAGAGGCGAGATCAGCTTCATCCACCACAGGTGGAGCGGCGGGTGGGCGTAGAGGAAGCCGTCGCCCCCCTGCCAGGACCGCGTCCAGGCATAGGGGTCGGCCCAGCCCACCGTCCGCCCGAGCCAGAGGTAGGACTCCTCGTCCACCACCGGTGGTTTCGGCAGCGCCATCGCCGCCACGGCCACGGCCGCGAGCACCACGCGGAGGGTGAAGCTCACGGCCTAGCCAACGAGAAAACGCTCGAACTGGAGGTAGCTCTCCTCGATGAGCGCCACCTCGGCGTACTCCCCGGCCTGGTGGGCCTGTGCCGCGAGGCCCGGCCCGAGGTTCACCGCGTCGATTCCCCGCGCGGTGAGTCGCGCCACGTCGGTCCACGCCTGCTTGGCCGCCACCGCATTGCCGTTGCGGGCGAGAAACTCGCGCAGGAGCGGGTTCTCGGTGACCACCCGGCCGCTGGGCGCTGCCTCCACCACTTCGATCTCGGCCTCGCCCACCAGGGCGCGGACCTCGTCGATGGCCTCGTCGATCTCGCGCCCGGGGGCGAAGCGGAAGTTGAGGTTGAGCGAGAAGTGGTCGGGGATCACGTTGCGGGTGTTGCCCCCCTGCGCGAGCGTGGCGGAGAGCACCTCGCGAAAGGTGAAGCCGTCGATCGCGACGTCGCGCGGAGGTCGCGACGCGAGGTGCGAGAGCAGCGGCGCCGCCTTGTGTATGGCGTTGTCGCCTTGCCACGGCCGGGCCGAGTGCGCGGCGCGGCCACGGTAGGTCACCCGCAAGTGCAGCGTGCCGAGGCACCCGACTTGCACCACGTTGTCGCTCGGCTCGAGGCAGAAGGCGAGGTCGGCGCGGCCGAGCCAACCCACCTGGTCGAGCACCGGGCCGAGGCCGCTGTCGACCCACGGTCCCTCCTCCCGGTCGTAGAACACCAGGCCGAGGTCGAAGCGGGCGCGCGCGGCGACGGCGACGGCGATCTCCAGCATCACGGCGAGGCCGCCCTTCATGTCGCTGGCGCCCACGCCCCGCACGCGGCCACCCTCGATGCGCGGTGGACCGTCGCCCGGCCGCGGCGGCACCGTGTCGGTGTGGCCCACCAGCAGCACCAGCGGGCGACCCCGTTGCGGCGTGCGCGCCATCACGCTGTTGCCGAGTCGCGACACGCCGAGCCCGGTGTCGCGCAGTTGCGCCTCGACGAGGTCGGCGCAGGCGGCCTCGTCGCCGGTGACGCTCGGCACGCGGCACAGCTCGAGCGTGCGCCGGGCGATCCGCTCCCTGAGCGTCGTCATGGCGCCTTCCTACACCGCGACCGCGAAATCGCGCAGGGCAGCGTTGAGCGACACCTTCTGGTCGGTGCTGGCCTGGCGGCGGCCGATGATGAGCGCGCAGGGCACGCCGTAGTCGCCGGCCGGGAAACGTTTCTGGCGGGTTCCGGGGATCACGACGCTCCGGGGCGGCACGTGGCCCTTGTAGACCACCTCCTCTGGCCCGGTGACGTCGATCACCTGGGTGGAAGCGGTGAGGACGACGTTGGCGCCGAGCACGGCCTCCTCGCCCACCACCACGCCCTCCACCACGATGCACCGGCTGCCGATGAACGCGCCGTCTTCCACGATGACCGGCCGGGCGCCGGGCGGCTCGAGGACGCCGCCGATGCCCACGCCGCCGGACAGGTGTACGTTGCGGCCTACCTGGGCGCAGGATCCGACGGTGGCCCAGGTGTCGACCATCGTGCCGCTGCCGACGCGCGCGCCGATGTTGACGTAGCCGGGCATCACGACGGCGCCCCGCTCGAGGAAGGCGCCGTAGCGCACCGTGCCTGGCGGGACGACGCGCACCCCAGCCGCCGCGAGCCCCCGCTTCAGGGGGATCTTGTCGTGGAACTCGAAGGGTCCCACCTCGTGGACTTCCATCTGCGACACGCCGAAGAAGCCGAGGATGGCCTGCTTCACCCAGGCATGGACCACCCACTCGCCATCGACCTTCTCGGCCACGCGGAGCTCGCCCCGGTCGAGCCGAGCGACGGCCTCGCGGATGGCCTCGGGATCGCGGGCCTCGACCGCAGCTTGCAGGCTGTGCATCGGCGTCGGCTAACGTGCTCCCAGGGGGGGCGTGCTAGGATCGGCGCCGCGTGGAAGCACAGGTCATCATCGCGTGGGCGGCCCTCGGGCTCGGCACGCTCGCGCTCGTGCTCGGCCTCGTCTTCGGCGTGCGCACGTTCCGCCTCGCGCGCGTGCTCAGCGCCACGCCGCCCACGCCGATCCCGGCGCTGGAGCCCGGCCTGCACGAGGTTCTGGGCGTGGTCCACGGCGAGGGCGCGGTCGAGTCCCCTTTGTCGCGACAGACGTGTGTCTACTGGCGCATGATCATCGAGCAGCGACGTCGCAACCGATGGGAGACACTCGTCGACAAGCGCGAGGCGGTACCCTGCTGGCTCGACGACGGCGGCGGCCGCGTGGCAATCTCGCCGATCGACGCCGACGTCATCGTCACCCTGGGCGCGCGGGGGACGGGCGGTATCTTCGGGTACCCGAGTGCCCAGTTGTCGGAGGTGCTGGAGCGGTTGCGCGAGGCGCCAGAAGGCCTGGCGGGCCCCTACCTGCGCTACCGCGAGGAGGTGGTCAATCCGGGCGACCGGCTCCACGCTGTCGGCACCGTGGTGAACACGGGTGACGGGTGGGAGATGCGCAAGGAGAACGATGTCTACGTGATCAGCGACCGCGACGAGGCCGACATGGTGCGCAACCAGGAGCGGCTGGCGCTGCGCTGGGCGGGCCTCGCGGTGGCGGGGGCGCTCGCGATGGCCTGGGGTTTCTTGAACAGCAACGCCGCGGCGCTGTTGTAGGCGCTCAGCCCACCAGCCGGCGGTGCTCCGGCATCATGCAGCGGTCTTGCACCACCTCGATGCCTGCCGCCCGGAGGCGCGCGGCGGCCTCGTCGTGGCGGATCCCGAGCTGGAACCAGGCCACGCGCGGCTTCCAGGGCAGGGCGAGGATTTCCCGGGCGTGGCCGAGGAGGAACTCCGGCCGCCGAAAGATCTCGATCACGTCGACGGGACCGAGCTCGGCGAGGGTGGCCAGCGCCGGCGCGCCGAGCCAATCCCCGCGGAGCTTCGGGTTGACGCCCACGACGCGCCACCCGTGCTGGCGCAGGTAGGCGGGCACGTAGAACGCGGCCTCGTGGGGAGAGTCCTTGGCACCGAGCACCGCCACCGAGCGGTTCTCGGTGAGGATGCGGCGGAGGTCGCCGTCGGTGGGCATGTGCGAGTCTAGTCCACCCTCGGATCAGGCGGCCTTCTCCTTCACGAGCCCCCGCGGCAAGAGCGCCAGCATCGCGGGCAACACGAGCAGGTCGCCAAACACGCCCGTGCCGAGCGCGAGGGCCACCAGCAGCCCGAACCACGCCACCGACTTCACCGCGGCGAGGCCGAGGACCGAGAAGCCAAGCGACAAGCCGAGCGCGGTGATCACGAGCGACCGTCCCACCCCGCGCACCGTCACCCGCGTCGCCTCGTTGACGTCGCCTCGCGACGCCAGCTCGTGCTGGAAGCGGTAGAGGAATTGCACGGTGTCGTCGACGACGAGGCCGAGCACGATGGCGCCGATGGTGACGGTGGCCACGTCGAGGCGGATGCCGGCGAAGCCCATCACCCCGAGGGTGAGCAGGATGGGCACGAGGTTGGCGGGCACGGCGAGCGCGGCGAGGCGCAGGCTCCGGAACAAGAGGGCGATGAGGCCGAAGATGAGGACGAAGGCAAGGCCGAAGCTGCTCAGTTGGCTCTGCACGATGTAGTCCATCATGTGGACGTAGAGCGGGAGGTAGCCGGTGGGCGTGACGGTGACGCCCGCGGGCAACTCCGCCATCGCGACGAGCCGGGTGATGAGCTTGCCCATCTCGGCGGCGGAGAGCATCGGGATCCCCACCGTCACCCGTGCCGACTTCCAGTCACCCTCCACCTGCGCGGAGAGGTCGATCTCCGGGGAAGACTGGTACAACAGGAAGGCCTGCGTCAGCGCCGCTGGATCGGCGGGCACGGTGTCGCTGCGATCGACCGACAGCTCGCGGTTGAGGCGCTTCGCCACGTCGGCCACGCTCGACGCCCATGCCACCTCGGGGTCGGCCTCCATCCGGCGCTCCCAGCGGTCGACGGCGGCGAGGAGCGCGGGGTCGTCGACCCGGTCTGGGCCCCGGACCACGAATTCCAGTGGCGTGTAGGGACCCACGGCTTGTTCGATCCACGCGGAGTCGACGCGCACCTTGTGCGACTCGCGGAAGTAGTCCAGCGAGTAGGTGTCCACCACGATCTTGCTGATCCCCAGCATCGACACCAGCGCCAGCACCGCCGTGGCGGCGAGCACGGGTAGCGGTCGCGACAGGGCGAGTTCGGCGCAGGCGTCGACGAAGGCCTGGAGCTTGCCGTGGTTCGACACGGTGGGCTGGAAGGCCGGCCACAACAGCGCCACGGGGCAGAAGATGAAGGCGAGGAGGAAGGCCACCGAGAGGCCGACGGCCGCGTAGACACCGAGGTCGCGGAGCACCGCCATCGGCGCCGTGGCCAGCGAGGCGAAGCCCACGACCGTCGTGACCGTGTTGAACAGGCAGGGCATGAACACGAAGCCAGCGGCCTTCCGCACCAGCTCCCAGCGCGTGCCCGTCCACCCCTCGCTCAACTCGGCGGTGTGGTTCATCACGTGTACGCAGTCCGACACGCCGATCACCAGCACGAGGGTGGGCAAGATCATCGTGACCATGTTGATGTCGCGACCGGCCAGGCCGTATGCTCCCATGAGCCAGGCCGCGCCCACGCCCACCGACACCATCGCCACCCCCATCGCCGCCACCCGGCCCATGAGCACCCACAGCACGGCGACGATCAACAGGTAGCTGGCACCGATGAACACCACCGAGTCGACGGTGGAGAGCCGGTTCAGCGCCGCGTAGATGACGCCGATCCCTGCCTCGCGATGGTCGGTGCCAAGGAGCGGATCGACGGCGCTGCGCAGGTCGGCAAGCACGCGATCTCGCGCCTGGTCGAAGCCCGCCATCGTGGCCATCTGCACGATGACCAGCGCGGTCTTGCCGTCGGGCGACAGCAGCCGTCCCGCCACCTGCGGGTCGCCGAGCGCGCGCGCGGCGGTGGCCGCCCAGTCGGGATCCTCGTCCACCAGGTTGCCCACGGTGAGCACGGGGAAGCCGTCGGCGTCGAGCTCGCCGCGGATGTCGTCGACGGTCGCAATCGACGTGACCCTCGCCACGCCATCGACCCGGGCGGCGGCCTCGCCCACGTCGCGCACCCTCTGCATCGCCGCGGGCGTGAAAATGCCGGCCTCGTCGTGGACGGCGATGGCCACCACCTCGTCGTTACCGAAGGCACGCTGGAAGTCGTGGTAGGCCACCAGCGCCGGGTCGCCCTCGACGAACCACACCTCCACCGCGTTGTCGACGCCGATGCCGCGGGCCCAGTGCGCACATAGCCCGGTGACGACGGCGACGAGCGCGAGCAGCGGCCAGCGCAGGCGCAAGATCCACTCCACGACGCGCTCGCCGACGCTCATGCGACGCCGAGTAACGCGCCGCTACCGCGGGCTCCTCTCCCACGCCCGGCACGCTCCTACGTCACCGTCTCCACGTTGAACCCGCCGTACACGAAGGCGCGGTCGCGGGCGAGCAGCGACGCCGCCCGCTCGGGATCGGGCCGCAGTTGCCCGGCGAGCGACTCCGGTCGCGACCGGGGGACGAGTAGATTCCAGTAGGCGAGGCGGGCGCCGGGGGCGGCGTGCTGGATGGAGAGATCGAGCAGGGCGACGTGGTGCGGGGCTGGCACATACTCAAACAAGTTCGAGTAGTTGAACTTGCTGAATGACCTGGGGGCCCGGGGCAAGTAGTCCTCGAGCGAGGCGTGGACGAAGCACAGCTTCTCCGCGGCAGCCCTGAGCTTCGCGTGCCCGCCGGTCGTGAGCCAGGGCGGCCCGAGCTCCAGGTCGCCGTGCTCGCCGGTGAGCATCCAGCGGAGGAAGAAGTTGTCGGCCACCGGGATCTCGGTGAGCGCGTGCTTCGCCCGCGCGAGGAACCGATCGGCCACCGCGCCCTCCACCTGGGCGAAGTGCTCGGGGCTGCGACCGCTGCGTGACATCACGAAGCGCGAGAAGAACAGCTTGAACAGGCCGCGCCAGCGCCAGGTGTCCCAGCGTTCCGCGTACAAGGCGCGCTGCTCGTCGAGCGAGGTACAGGCGAGCATCGCGTCGATGGTGTCGCGACCGTGAACCAGGGGCAGCACGCGGGTGCGGAAGGTGTCGAGGTAGCGCTCGAAACGACCCTGGCCGAGCAAGCCGAGGCGGATCAGCTCCTCGTGGTGGTCCCAGTAGGCGCGCACCTCGGGACGGAGGTTCTCGCGGACAGAGTGGTAGAACCACACGCGACGCCCGAAGTGACCGAGCCCGAACATCGAGCGCACCGACTGGACGGGGAGCGCGCGCACGGCGGCGAGCTTGAGCTCGGCGAGCGCGATCTGCGGGAAGGAGAGGTCGATGCAGGTGACGGAACGCGCCCCGGCGATGGCCAGCGCGAAGCTGTTGTCGCCGGCCGAGCAGATGGAGAGCACGTCGTCGCCGGGCTGGATGTCGAGCGCCGCTTCCAGCACCGCGGGATCTTCCCAGCACTGCGCGTAGGAGATCGCGCGGGCGAGGATCGAGCCCTCCACGGTCGACCGCAGTTCGCTCACAGCTTCTCCACCTTCCCCGTGGATCCGTCCATGCGGAGGCGATCGCCGGTGCGCACCGCCGCGGTGAGGCCGGGGATGCCGATAATCGTCGGCAGGCCCATCTCGCGCGCCACCACCGCCGAGTGGCTCAGCAGCGAGCCCCGCTCCACGAGGAGCCCGGAGATCGCGGGGTAGAGGGGCACCCAGCCGGGGTCGGTGCGGAACGCGGCGAGGATCTGGCCGTCGAGCCTCGCCCCCTCGTGCGGGTCGGCGAGCACCATCACCTCCTTCTCCACCACGCCGGGGCACACGCCGGTGCCGACCAGGCCCTCGCCGGTGGTCGCTGTTCGCGGGCGCTTGAAGGGGTTGTGAAGGTGGACCGCGCCTCGCGTGTAGAACCGGTCGTCGGGCACCGCGCCTGCCTGGTAGCCCTCGAATTCACGGCGACGCAGCGCGATGGTCTCGCGCAGCGCCACGCTCACCGCCGTCCCGCGCACCATCCCCAGCAGCTCCGGGACGGCGAGGTAGAACACGTCTTCCACGCGGTCGATGGCGCGGGCATCGACGAGGTGAGCGCCCAGGGCCCGGAAGATGTCGCGGCACAGGCCGAAGATGCGGGTGCGAAGGAAGCGGAGGTTCTCCCGGTCGCGCACGCGCGCCCGCGCCTGGGCGAGCACGCGGGAGAAGGCGAGCTTTCGCCAGCCCGAGAGGCGAGCGAAGGCTCTCTGCTCCGCCTCGGCCCGCACCCGTCCCTCGGCGCTGGGATCCATCGGCGGCGCGCGCAGGTAGTTCCGCAGCGACGCCACGAGGAAGGAAGGGTCCTGTCGCAACGACGGCGTCTCGAGCTTGAGCTCGTTCACGCAGCGGTCGCCGTACTTGTCGATGTAGCTGTCCCAGGCCGCGACGAAGCCCGGCACGGCGCGAGCCTCGTCCAGCGAGAACTCAGGCACTACCTTGCCGCGCAACAGCTCCGCCATCGCCAGCGCAGCATGCATGGGCGCCACGCTCTCGAGGCCACCCTCGCCGCTGAGCAACTCGTTGTGGAGCTGTCCCTGCGCGCCCTGGGCATCGACATCGCCGCACCAGCTCGCGCACAGCTTCCGCAGCGTGCCGTAGAAGATCATCGTGAGGAAGTCGTTGACGATGGGGGTCGACCAGGCCCAGAGGAGCTCCCGCTCGAGCACCTCGTAGGCTTCCACCAGGTCCTCCGGCGCCATGCGGGACAGGTCGCGCCTGCGCCAGGGCTGGTACACCCGGTCGAAGTGGGCGTGGAAAGTGGCCACGTCGCCATCGATGGTGCGGAGACGCCAGCCGAGCACGCCGATGAGCTTCAAGAGTCGCAGGCCGTCGCGCAGCGAGCGGGCGGGCTTGGCGTCGCCCACGTCTTGCTCGCGGGCCACCTCGGCCACGCCCATCATCTGTTCCATGAACGCGGCGTTGTACTTGTACCCGGGCAGGATCTGCACCAGGCGGTACCAGGCGTTGAGGTTGTAGTAGACGCGCCCGCGGACGAGGCCGATCATGCGCGGGTACACCGAGCTCTGGGCGAGGATCTCGGCCTCGCTGACGCCCATCACCCGCAGGAACAGCTGGTAGACGATGGTGTAGGCGTGCTGGGCGAAGCTGTAGGTGAGCGGCGTGGTGACGCCGTTGTAGCTCTCGATGATGTTGCTGTTGTCCCACAACAGGCGTCGGCCGCGCGGGATGGGCGTCGTCACCGGTCGTGCCTGGAGGAACCACACCTTTCCGCCTTCGACGGTGAACTCGATGTCGAGCTCGTGGCCGAAGCTCTTGCGCAGGCGGCGCGCCCCCGTAGCGAGGTCGCGGACGGCGTCGTCGGCGAGGACGGGGTCGCGACGGTCGATCGTCACCTCGCGCGGGGCGCCGTCGACGAGGACCACGGCCGCGTCCTTGTGGACCACGGTGGCCTCGACCTCGCCCGCTTCGGTGACCCGGTAGGTGTCGCATGGGACCGATCCCTGCACCACCCCCTCGCCGAGCCCGAAGGCGGCGGAGACGAGCACCCGGTCGGGGTCGTCGGGGGTGGCGGTGAAGCACACGCCGCTCGCCTCGCCCACCACCATGCGCTGCACCACCACCGCCACCGGCGAGGGCTCGATGCGGTGCGCCGCGCAGTAGGCGAGTACGCGATCGCTCTGGCCGGATGCGCGGCAGGTCGCGACCGCGTTGAGTACGCCGTCCCAGGACGACACGCCCAGCACCGACACGTACTGGCCGGCGAAGCTGTGGGTGGCGCTGTCTTCGCCCAGGGCGCTCGACCTCACGGCGAGGGGCAGGCCGAGCGCCTCGATGGCCCCGCGCGCGGCCTCGGGGTCGGCGTCGGGTTCGATGACCACGTACGGCGGCACGGCCACCCCGGCTTGCTGCAGGCGGGCGAGGCCGGCTGCCTTGCCGCCGATGCGCGGGCTCACGCGAAAGCCGCCCCGGCCCAGAGCGAGCCGAAGTCGAGCAACATCGCCAGCGAGGCGGCCAGCTCCACCCTTTTCTGCGGCATCCCCGCCCGGGTGAGGAAACGACCGAGCAAGGCGCCCACGAGCGCGGGGATGGCGTAGCGCCAGTCCCGGGTGAACGAGGTCAGCGCGCCCACGGTGAGCACCCCCGACACGGCAACCAGCGCATAGACCATCGTCCCCGCTCGCTCGCGGCCATGCACCGACGAGTAGCTCTCGACGCCCGGCACCTCCTCGGCGGGCAGGCGCGTCTTGCGGGCGATCTCGAAGGCCAGGCTCGTGGTGGAGGCCAGCCAGATGAACCAGTTGAACCGGTCGTCCCAGCGACCGTGGGTGGTGGCCCAGGTGAACACCGCGAGCAACGCCACCACCGGGTTGTGGGTAATGGCGTAGACGAGGATGTGCTTGTTGAGCCAGCGGCCCACGCCGAACTCGAAACGCATGGCCACGGTGAACGCGAAGACCGCCGCCCACCAGATGAGCACGTCGCGTCCGCCGAGCGCCGCCAGCACCACCTCGGCGGCGATGGCGACCGCGCCCCAGGCCTTGAGCATACGCAACGTGACGACGCCCCGGGACAGCAATCGCTCGGGATGGGAGATCCTGTCCTTCTCGTGGTCCTTGTGCTCGTCGAACACCCGCAGGTGGAAGAAGACCAGCAGGATGACCGGCGCCAGCCACCAGGTGGGCGTGCCGCGGCACACCCGGTGCGCGAAGACCGCCCCCGCGCCATAGAAGCTCGCGACGAGCAGCGCGTAGGGCCCGGGCGGGAAGCGCTCCTTGAGGTAGGCGAGGAAGACCACGCCGCCGTCTATGCCGCCCCGGCGGCGGGGGCTTAGACGCCGCGCCATGCCCGTGTTCATCCGCAGCACCGCCGAGCTCCGCCACTGGGTCGAGCGCCTCGCGAGTTGCCAGGTGCTCGCCGTCGACACCGAGTTCCACCCGGAGCGCAAGTACTTCCCCGAGCTGATGCTCGTGCAGCTGCGGGGCGACGAGGGCGAGGTGCTGCTCATCGATCCGCGCGGCGACGTCGACCTGCGACTGCTCAGCCCGCTGATCGAGTCGAAGGTGCTCCTGGTGCACGGCGGCGAGCAGGACGTCGACCTGCTCGCCCGCGCGACCGGCGGCCGCGCCACCCGGTGGTTCGACACCCAGGTCGCGGCCGGTTTCTGCGGCCTCGGCTACCCGCGCCGGCTCGGCGACCTCGTGCTGGCCGTGCTCGGTCGCGCGATGGACAAGGGCGAGACGCTCTCGGACTGGTCGCGTCGCCCGCTGAGCGCCGAGCAGCTGCGCTACGCGGCCGACGACGTGCTGGTCCTGGCTCCGCTGGCCACGGCGCTCCGGGAAAGGGTGGAGGCGATGGGACACGCGGCTGGCCTCGAGGCCTGCCTCGGAGAGCGACTGGCGGAGGCGCACGCGGCGCCGGCCGACGAGCTGGCCTGGCGCCGGGTGCCCAGCGCCCACCTGCTCGACGATCGCGAGCGCGCCATCGTCGCCGCGCTCGCGGCCTGGCGCGAGAAGTCCGCGCGCTTCTCCGACGTGCCCCCCCACTCCATCGCCCCCGACCACGTCCTGGTCGACCTGGCCCGGCGCCGCCCGCAATCCGCCGAGGCGATGCGCGAGAATCGCCGCATGCCGTCGCAGGTGTGGAAGCAGCACGGGGCCACGATTCTCGGCATTCTCGCCGGAGCGGACCGGTTGCCGGTCCCGCTCGCGCCGATCACCGGCCTTGCCGCCGACGCCTTGCGCCTCGCGGCTCGCCTGGCGGAGGTGGAGGGAGGAGTTGCCGCGGCCCTCGTCCTGCAGGAACGTGAAGTAGACTACATTCTAAAAGGATTGCAGATCGCGCACTGGCGGCTCCAGGCATTGGGTGCGGCGTTTCTAGATTTTACCCGAGAAAGGACGGCTATTTCCGTGCGAGGAAAGTGGAGTCCAACAATAGCGATAGACGACAGATAGGGTTTTTTGTGTTTTTGACCCTGATTGATGGTTGCCTTGCCCGACGCCGAGCATATGATGGTGGTGCCCCCCAGGGCTCGGCTCTCTCTCACCGTGAGGAACACCCCATGATCAAGCAGTTCATCAACGACGAAGCCGGCGCCACCGCAATCGAGTACGGCCTCATCGCCGGCCTCGTCTCGGTCGCCATCATCGTGGCGCTCACCGCGCTCGGCACCAGCCTCGACGACCTGTTCTCCACCATCAGCAGCACCATCAGCGGCGCCTAGAAACCGGGCCGCAGAATCACGCGGGCGGGGGGTCCACACGGGCGCCCCGCCCGTCGTGTTTGTTAGCATAGCGGCGGCGCGCAGGGAGTAGCACACGATGCAAAGACCGCAGTCCCCGGGACGTTCCCGAGCGGGCCTATTTCTCGTCGGCTCGCTGCTGTTGGCGGTGCTCGCGGCCGGGCTCGTCTTCCGCATCGTCAAGCGGAGCCAGGAGCAGCTCAACGAGGCGGCGAAGCCCAGCAATACCGTCGATGTCGTGGTCGCCCAGCGCGACCTCTACATGGGCCTGTCCATCGGCGACCAGGACGTGGTGCTGCGCCAGTTGCCCCTGGGCTCCGTGCCCGAGGAAGGCATCTTCAGCAGCCTCGACGACGTCGTGGGTCGCACCCCGAAGGAGCGCATCCTCGTCGACGAGCCCATCCGCGACGAGCGACTCGCGCGCCCGGCGCAGGGCATTGGGCTCAACGCCGTGGTCACCCCCGGCAAGCGGGCGATGACGGTGGCCACCAACACCGAAGACGCAGTGGCGGGCTTGCTCCAGCCGGGCAACTACGTCGACATCATCGTCACCATCAAGCCTGAAGACCCGGCGGCCGCCAACGCCAAGTGGGCCACCGACACCATCCTGCAGACGATCAAGGTGCTGGCCGTGGGCGGCTCGCTCTCCCAGTCCGCGGCCGACCAGACGAAGACGGTCACCAGCGCGCCCGGCGAGGACGGGAAGAAGCGCACCACCACCACCGCGCAGCCGGGTAGCCAGCAAGACATGATGCGACGGATGAAGCCGAGCATCACCCTCGAGGTCACGCCCGAGGAGGCCGAGAAGCTCGCGCTGGCGGTTGCGCAGGGCGACATCCACGTTGTGCTCCGCAGCGACATCGACAACTTCCAGTACACCGACCACGGGCCCATCACCTCGCGCGCGCTCATCGGCTTCCCCGCCGGCCCGCCGTCGCCGATCGACCAGCCGAAGACCGACAAGCCGCCGTCGCAGCCCGAGAGTTCCGGCCCCTCGGCCACGGTGATCGTGGGGAGCAGCCGCACCGACGTGAAGTTCAACGCCGACGGCACCAGCACCGAAACCACCGACAAGCGGAAGAAGAACCGATGAACCGATGGAATCTGGCCGCAGCCGTGGCTGCGGCCCTGCTGGTCAGCCCCTACTCCGCCCGCGCCGACGACGGCCTCGTCATCGACGTGGGCGTGGGCACCTCCACCATCGTGCGCGAGGGTCGCCCCATCACGCGGGTGCTGCTGAGCGACCCCGACGTGGCGGAGCTGCGGCTCCTGGAAGAGGGCCAGTACCAGGTGCGCGGCCTCGAAGTCGGCAACACCGACCTCTACGTCTGGTTCCGGGGCGACGAGGCGCGGCCCAAGTCCTACCGCGTGCTGGTCACCAACGACCTGAGCGACATGGAGCGTCGCATCAGGGAAACCGTGCGCGGCGCCGAGCCGCCACGGGTGTACCCGCTGAGAGATCGCCTCTGCGTGGAGGGTCCCGTCCCCGACATGGACACGCTCGAGCGCATCGCGGCGATCGCGCGCGTCTACGATCCCGAGTTCATCAACCTGATGTCGGTGCAGGGCGACCACCAGGTGCAGCTCCAGGTGGTCTTCGCCGAGCTGAGCCGCACGGGGCTCCGGGAGATGGGGCTCAATCTCATCGGCAGCGCCGGCACCGCGCTCGGGGGCATCCAGGGCCCGCAGTCGAGCTCGGCCTTCGACGCATCGCTGTGGGATCCGGAGGCGATTCCCAACGTGAATTACGGCGCGGCGCAGGCGGCCTCGGCCGAGGCGTTCAGCGTCGTCGGCATGGTCACCGGCGCGGTGAACATCGCCAGCGTGCTCTCGGTGCTCGAGCAGTACAACCTCGCCAAGACCCTCGCCCAGCCCAACCTGGTGGCCTTGTCGGGCCAGCAGGCCGAGTCACTCGTGGGCGGCGAGATCCCCATCCCGGTGTCGCAGGTCGGCAACCGCATCACCATCGAGTACAAGGAATACGGGGTGAAGCTCATCTTCGTCCCGACGGTGCTCGAGGGCGAGGTGGTCGACGTGCGGATGTACGTCGAGGTCAGCGGTGTCGACCCGAACACTTCGACCCGCCTCTCGGGTATCGAGATTCCCGGCATCGTATCGCGCAAGTACAAGTCACACGTGCGCGTGGAGAACGGCAAGACCTTCGCCATGGCCGGCATCCTCGACGAGCGCGTGGAGGCCACCCGCGCTGCCGTCCCGCTGCTGGGTGATCTCCCGGTGGTGGGCGCCCTCTTCCGCTACGTCAAGCACGAGCGCAAGGAGACGGAGCTCGTCGTGTTCGTCACGCCGCGGCTGGTGCGGCCGCTGGCACCGGGCGAGGTGCCGCCCGCGCCGGGCACCACCGAGGGCTACAATCCCAACGACTTCGAGCTGTTCATGATGGGACAGATGGTCGAGGCCGGCACCCGCACCGCCCAGCCCACGGGCGCCTTCGGCATGAAGCGGTAGCGCACGATGCGGCAGTCCACGCCCAGCACCGCCTCCAACGCCGCCACGGTCATCGTCGTCGGCGTCGATGCACGCGCCATGGGCCAGATCCGCGAGACGCTAGGCACCGAGGCGGTGCTGCCGGTGGCGCCGGTGCAGTACGAGGAGGCCATCCACGCGGTGCGAAAGCAGCGTCCCGACGTGGTGATCACCGGCTTCGACAGCGACTTCGAGGAGGCGGTGCGGCTCGCCCCGGCCATCCTCCAGGAGAGCTCGCGCACCCATCTCGTCGCGTTGTCCTCGGGCGCCGACCCGGATCGAATCCGCGCCGCCATGCGCGCGGGCTACCGGGAGTTCGTGGTCCTCCCCGCCGACGCCGAGCTGCTGCGCCAGGCCGTGCACGAGGCCACCTTCGCCGAGGAGAGCGACGACGAGTCGGGCGAGGTGGTGGCGCTCTGGGGCAGCAAGGGCGGCGTCGGAACCACCTTCCTCGCCGTCAACCTCGCCGGCGAGTTGAGCCCGGTACACCGCGTGGTGGCGGTCGACCTCGACTTCGCCATGGGCGACGTGGCGGCCTTCCTCGACGTGGCGGTGCCCCAGTCGATCGCCGACGTGTTCCGCAACATCAGCCGGCTCGACGAGCGCATGCTGTCGGGCAGCGTCGCCGTCCACGCCAGCAAGGTGCATGTGCTCGGCCAGCCGGTCGATCTCGAGCAACGGGAAGAGCCGCGGGGCGATCTCGTCATGCGCGTGCTCACGGCCGCCTCGCGCAGCTACCAGTACGTGATTGCCGACTGCGGGGCCTCCCTCGACGAGGCCAGCGTGACGGCCGCCACCGTGGCTGACCACATCATCATCGTCACCACGCCCGACATCCCGTCGGTGAAGAATACGTGGCGCCGCCTGCAGTTCGTCGAGAAGCTCGGCCTGGAGCGCGAGTGCATCCGGCTGGTGGTGTCGCGGTGGGATCGCAAGACGGCCGCGTTGAGCCTCGACGACATCCAGCAGAACCTCGGCCGGAAGGTGGATGCGACGATCGTGGAGGACAAGCTCGCCATGCGGGCGGTCAACGAGGGGCGGCTGCTCCGCGAGATCGACCGGAAGTGCCAGGGCGCCCGCGACATCGAGGCGGCGGTCGGCCTGCTCACCGGCGAGGAAGTCCAGGCCGAGGCCCGTTCCAATAGCTTCATGTCACGCCTTTTTGGGCGCTGAGGTGACCGTTGTCTTCTCGCCTCATTGACCGTGTCCGTGGCGCCCAGGCGCGGTTCCGCCAGGCCCCGGGCTCGACCAACCAGGAGGAGTACGAGCGCATCAAGCGCGCCCTGCACAACGAGATCATCGAGTCGCTGGACTTCGAGCAGGTGGGCTCCACGCCGCGCGACGAGCTCGCGGAAAAGCTGCGGGAGACCCTGACCATCGAGGTTGAAGGACGCGCGTTGCCGCTCAACCGCATGGAGCGGGAACGGCTCGTCGAGGAGATCCTCGACGACATCCTCGGCCTCGGGCCGCTCGAGCCCTTGCTCAAAGACCCCGACGTGAGCGACATCCTCGTCAACGGTTTCGACCAGGTGTGGGTGGAGAAGCGCGGCCTCTTGCAGCGCGTCGACGCGCGCTTCCACGACAATCGACACCTGATGCAGGTGATCGAGCGCATCGTGTCGGCGGTCGGCCGCCGTATCGACGAGACGAGCCCGATGGTCGATGCCCGACTGCTCGACGGCAGCCGCTTCAACGCCATCATCCCGCCGCTCTCGCTCGACGGCCCGGCGGTGTCGATCCGGCGTTTCGGCACGCGCCAGATCACCCACGAAGACCTCATCGCCTTCGGCTCTTGCCCCCGGCCGATGATGGAAGTGCTGCGCGGCGTGGTCCGGAGCAAGCTCAACACCATCATCTCGGGGGGCACCGGCTCGGGGAAGACGACCCTGCTGAACGTGCTCTCCGGCTTCATCCCCGATGGCGAGCGCATCATCACCATCGAGGACTCCGCAGAACTGCAACTCCAGCAAAACCACGTCGTCCGACTGGAAACGCGCCCGCCCAACGTGGAGGGGCGTGGCGAAGTGACACAGCGCGAGCTGGTGAAAAACTGCCTGCGCATGCGGCCCGATCGCATCATCCTCGGCGAGATCCGCGGCGGCGAGGCGATCGACATGCTCCAGGCGATGAACACCGGTCACGACGGCTCCCTGGCCACGATCCACGCCAACAGCACCCGCGACGCCGTGGCCCGCCTCGAGACGATGGTGGGCATGGGCATGCCCAACCTGTCCGACAAGAACATCCGCGAGATGATCGCGCGCGCGGTCGACGTGATCGTCCAGCTCGATCGCCTCAACGACGGCGCGCGGCGCGTGCTCGCCGTCACCGAGGTGATCGGCATGGAAGGCAACGTGGTGACGACGCAGGACATCTTCGTGTTCGACCAGCGCACCATCGACGAGGAGGGGCGCGTGCGCGGCGCCTTCCGCGCCACCGGCGTGCGTCCTCGCTTCGCGACACGTCTCGCGAAGTTCGGCATCGATCTCCATCCTGAACTATTCAGGTTTGAGCAGGATGTCTAGCACCGACAACGTCCTGCTCGCCATCGCGGTGGCGGTGGTCGTGGCCGCGATGATCCTCTTTGGCCAGTTCGCCTACTGGACGTGGATGTCGCGGCGCGAGGAGGAGCAGCGGGAGTTGGCGCGGCGCATCGGCAACGTGCAGGAGGCAGTCGCCTCGCCGCTCATCAAGTTCCAGGAAAAGCCCCGGGGGAGCGAGGGCCTGCTGCAGGCGGTGGAGGAGAACCTCCGCCAGGCGGGTAGCCCCTACCCCGTCGCGTCGCTGTACCAGCGCTGCGCGCTCGGTGGCCTCGTCGGCATGGCCGTGGCCTTCTTGCTCTTCCGCAACGGCCTCGCGGTCGTCGGTGCCGTGGGCGTCTTCGTCCCGTTGCTGATCCTCTCGCAGCAGGCCGAGGCGCGGATGAACAAGCTCACCGAGCAGTTGCCCGACGGGCTCGACTTGCTCGCGCGATCCTTGCAGGCGGGGCACGGGATGGGCGAGAGCATGCGCCTGGTGGCCGAGGAGATGCCGGAACCCCTCGCCAGCGAGTTCGGGCGGGTGTTCGAGGAGCAGAATCTCGGTCGCGATACCCGCGAGTGCTTCCAGAACTTGTGTCGTCGTAACCCCCGTAGCTTCGACCTTCGCATTTTCGTCAGCTCCGTGCTGCTGCAGCGCGACACCGGTGGCAACATCGTCGAGATCTTGCAGAGCATCGCCAACACCATCCGCGGGCGATTCGTCTTCCAGGGCAAGGTGCAGGCGCTCACCTCGGAGGCGCGCTTCACCGCGTTCGTGCTCGGCGGCCTTCCCTTCGCCATCGGCACGCTGATCACCGTCTTCTCCCCCGCCTACATCCGCCCGCTGTTCACCGACCCCTTCGGGCACCTGCTCCTCCTCGTGGGCGCCACGATGTTCGGCCTCGGCGTGTTCATCATGCGCGAGCTGGCGCAGGTCGACCTGTGAACGACCCGCTCATTCTCGGCGCGGTCGCGGCCACGATCCTGTTCGTGCTGTTCCTGGCCTATGGCATCTGGCAAGTGGTGTCGCCCGCGCGGAGCCCGGTCGACAAGCTCGCGGAGTTCACCGGCGGCCCGGCGGCCGACACGGCCTTCCCCACGCGCCTGAACGTGCTCACCCGGCAGGCGGCGCGGCTCGCCTCGGGCACGGAAACCGAGCTCGCGGCCACGCGGCGGTGGCTGGTGCAGGCGGGTTTCCGCGGCAAGGCGGCGCCCGAGGTGTACAGCGCCTCGCGGACGGTGGGCCTGGTGTTCGGGGCGCTGGCGGTGTTCTTGCTCCTGATGCTGATGCGCAAGACCGAGTTGCTCTGGCTCGCCTCCGGGGCCATGGTCGGGGCGGCGGGCGGCTACTACGGTCCCTTCATCTACGTGACGAACACGCTCCAGAAGCGCAAGGAGCGAATCCTCCGCGGCTTCCCCGACGCGCTCGACTTGCTGGTGTCGGCGGTGGAGGCGGGTCTCGGCCTGGACAGCGCGTTCCGGCGGGTGGCCGACGAGATGGACATCGCGGCGCCGGAGCTGGCCATGGAGCTCCAGCTGGTGTCGCACGAGGTGATGGCGGGCGTGCCGCGGGTCGAGGCCCTCCGTCACCTCGACGAGCGCATCGGCCTCGACGAGGTGGGATCGCTCGTCAACGTGCTCGTGCAGGCCGAGCGTTTCGGTTCCTCGGTGTCGCGAGCGCTGCGTATCCAGTCCGAGCACATCCGCGTGAAGCGGATGCAGCGCGCGGAAACCAAGGCCGCGCAGGTGTCGCCCAAGCTCACTATCGTGATGATCATCTTCATCCTCCCCACCCTGCTGATCATCCTGCTCGGCCCCGCCGCGATCTCGATGAAGAACATCCTCATCCCCGCCGCGGCCGCGCGGCCCACGGCGAACGAGTGAACATGCTGTTGCTCGCCACGCTGGCCCACGCGCTCGCCGATGCACCCGAGGGTGCCGGTCCCGACCTCGCCGACCCCGCGGTGAGGGAGGCCACCCAGCTCGACGTGCTCGACGCGCTGCTCGACGCTGGGATGGCGGAGCAGGCGCTGGAGATGGTGAGCGAGATGCGGAAAGCGGGGTCGTTCGGCGTGCGGCTCGACGTGGCGCAGGCGCGCGCCATGCACATGCGTGGGCTCGCCACCGACGCCACCGAGCTCTTGCTCGGCGTGGTGAAGAAACACCCGCGCGAGGCCTCGGCCTGGTCGCAACTGGGCGTGGTGTACGCCGACGGCGGCAAGCTGGACGAGGCCGAGACGGCGCTGCGCCGGGCCGCCAAGCTGGCGCCTGGGAACGCAGACATCCAGAACAACCTGGGCTTCGTGCTCCTCTCCGCCCGGGAGAACGAGGCGGCGATCGACGCCTTCCGGGCCGCACTGAAGATCGACCCCGCGTCCAGGCGCACGCGCAACAACCTCGGCTTCGCGCTGGTGCGCCTGGATCGCTACGACGAGGCGCTCGAGGCCTTCCGCGCCGCCAACGCCGAGCCCGACGCGCGCTACAACTTCGGCGTGGCCTGCGAGTCCGCAGGCGATCGCGCCGGCGCCATCACCAGCTACCAGGCAGCCGTTTCCGCCCAGCCGGGCCACCCCCAGGCAGCGGCCGCCCTCACCCGCCTGCTCCAGGAGTACTGACCATGATCGCGCTTTTGACGCTTTTCGCCTGTGGCCAGCCCGCCCACCTGCAGTACGACTTCGGCCGCTCCTTCAACGAGGCCACCGCCACGCAGGCTACGCTCGATCGCGCCTCGGCGGCCGACGACGCCTACGCGCTCGCGGGCAAGGATGCCCTCGCCACGCGCGAGCAGGTTCGCAAGGCCGCCACCGACACCGAGAAGGGCACCCCCACCGTCACCGCCACGGTCGCGCAATGATGATCGTCCTGGCGGGCCTCTGGGGCTGCACCGCCTGCGTCACCCTGCCTGCGGAGGTGCCGAACGCCCCCGGCACGGTCGACGAGGACGTGCTCCCCGACCTGCTGAGCGTCAGCTCCCCCGACCTGCCGATGAACCTCTGGTTCACGATCGCGCAGCTCTCCTACGAGGACTACCGCGACTGCCCGATCGTCACGGTGACCGACCAGGTGCTCAGCATCGTCACCGACGCCGACGGCTGCCTCGACTCCTCGGGCGTTCACTGGGTGGGCTCGGCCACGGCTACCTTCGGGGCCGGCGGTGCCATCGTCTTCTCGTTCGACGACTTCGGCCCCGACAGCGGCGCCGACGACGCCTGGACGGCCTTCGGCACCGTCACCGTCACCCGCACCACCAGCGGGCTCGGCGACCGGGTACACAGCGACCTCCAGATGACGAGTATCAGCGAGAATGCCGATGGAAACCGCGTATTTTACCACAGCAC
The DNA here is from genome assembly GCA_016875315.1 of Deltaproteobacteria bacterium. GTDB lineage: Bacteria > Myxococcota_A > UBA796 > UBA796 > SXON01 > SXON01. Next base: position 46,134 of record VGRQ01000001.1, read on the forward strand.
CGACGGCAGCCTGACCTACTACGACGGCGCCGCCTACTTCGACCACTTCTACGGCACGGTCGGCCTGGGCGACTGGGGTACCGCCCAGATCGACGCCAACCGCGTGCCGCTCGCCACGGTGAACGGCTGCGCCTACGCCAAGCACTACGCGGGGACCATCGGCGTGTTCGCGGCCAACGAGGCGGTGTTCAGCTTCAAGGCCCTCGAGAGCGAGGCCAAGGCCCCGCCGCCGGCCGAGGGCAGCGACAGTGGCAACTGGGACACCGGCGACGCCGACACCGACACCGACACCGACACCGACTCCGACTCCGACCTCGACGTGTCGCCGCCCAGTGGCGACGCCGAGGGGCTCTGCGGCGACTGCGCGGCGGTCTCGGTGGACGGGACGACGCTTCCCGAGTGCGTGGAGGCGGAGCGCACCGTGGGCTGGCCCTTCTACATCCCATTTTAGGATTTTTGTCTTTGACATGTTGCGGACAGCGGCCGCCTGTTCTAGGCTCTGCGTACCGCAGAGGTACGGGATGATGTGGACTCAGCCCGACCCCCGGGCACGCCGTGCGTGTCGCCGGGGCACGGTCTCGATCGTCATGCTGGTCGTGACGCTCACGCTGTTGCTGTTCGCGGCGCTGGCCATCGACTTTACCTACGTGCGAACTACTCAGTTCGAGTTGCACAACGCCGCCGACGCGGCTGCGCACGCCGCGCTGGTGGAGTTGCGACGCTCGGGCGACCAGCGGGCCGCCACCCAGCTGGGACAGGAGCTCGGCGAGCTCAACGTCGCGGCCGGCGAGCACGTCACCATCGACTCGTCCGCCTTCACCTACGGCGAGTGGGACTACGCCTCCTCCACCTTCCTCCCCGGCAGCGCGCTGACCAACGCGGTGCGGGTTCGCGCCGACCGCAGCGAGGCGGTGCCCGATGGCCCGGTCGCCCTCCTGCTCGGCCCGATGTTCGAGTTCGACAGCGCCGACGTGGCCGCCGACGCCGTGGGCGCCTTCCGTAGTCGCGACGTGATGCTGGTGCTGGACGTCACGGGCTCGTTCCTCGAGGAGATGAACGACGCCGCCGCCGCGGTGGTGTTGTTCCTCGACGAGATGAACTCCCGTCGCCTGCCGAACGATCGCATCGGGCTCAACACCTTCACCGGTGGCAGCCAGATGGTCACCACGCTGCGCGAGATCGACGGCAACTACAGCTCCATCCGGTCAACCTGGTACGGCGACGGGCGGTTGAACAAGGACCCCCGCAAGACCCGGGGGCTGACCAACTGCTACCAGACGGCCTGCGGCAACCGCAGCTACTGCGGCAGCATGTACCGGCGCAACATCCCGGGCTCCTGGATGCAGTCGTGCAACATGGTGGGTGACGACGGCGTGAGCGGCTGGACGAGCCAGGGCCCCGGTCTCCGCGTCGCGCGCCAGCACCTCGACACCAACGACACCTATGGCAACACCAAGGTGATCGTGCTCATCAGCGACGGTCGCCCCACCTGCCCCGGCTACAGCAACAGCGAGAACAACCCCTGCGCCCTTGCGCGCGCCGCCTACGCATACTCCCAGGCCGACGCTGCCTACGCCAGCGGCACCAACATCTTCACGGTGTCGATGAACACGTCGCGAAGCACGGCGCAGGAGGCGTTCATGGCCTCCCTGGTGCGCGGCTACGGCAAGGCCTACAACACCGCCCGCTCCAGCGACCTCCAGGAGATCCTCCTCGAGATCGCACAGTCGATCCCCATCGCCCTGGTGGAGTAGACTGTGCGCATGCGGCTCCGCCGAGGCACGACGTCGATCGAGTTCGCGATGATCATGATCGTGTTCTTCGGCATGATTTTCGCGATCATGGACTGGGGCTGGTACTTCTTCCAGCGCAGCCAGTTCATGGACGCGGTGCTCGACGGCACCCGCCGCGCCGTCACCCGCTCGCAGAGCGACGCCACGCTCGACCCCGCCAGCGCCGCCGTCCAGTACACCGAGGAGAACCTCACCGACTACGGCATGGACCCAGCGCTCACCACGATCTCTGCCACCTACGAGGGCAGCACCCCGAGCGAGGTGCTCATCGTGGCAGCGTCGATGCCCTTCGAGCCGTTGATCGGCCTGTTCACGTGGCAACTGCCCGACAACGTCAACGCCCAGATGTCGATGTACCTGGAGATGCAGGACTGATGCGCGCGCGCCCTTCTCGCCGAGGCGTGGCCGCCGTCGAGTTCGGCCTGTGGTTGCCGGTCATCTCGGTGATCCTGCTCGCCATCGTGGAGTACGGCTGGCTCCTGTACCGCCGCAGCGAGGTCACGCGCGCGGTGCGCGAGGGCGTTCGCTACGCGGTGGTGATGCCGCAGACCAGCGTGCCCGACCCCATCACGCTGGCGGAAACGCGCTGCGAGACCGTGCTCACCGACCTCAACTTCGACCTGAGCGCCGCGACGATCGCCGGAAGCTACAGCGACATCACGGGCGATGCTGCCGGCACGCCCGACACGCTCACGCTCGATGTCCAGGTGCCCTACGCCGAGGTGACCGGGGGGCTGGTGCCCACGCCGCCCTTCATCGCGGTGTCGATGTCGATGATGTTGCAGGACAGCGAGTAGCTTAGGCGCGGCGCCGTGAGCGCCGAGCCCGAAGTCCCGAGCCTAGAAGGTGCCGCGCGGCGGGGGCTCGGCTGGGCGCTGGTCTTCATGGTCCTTGCCCTCGGCGTGGCGGCGGTGGTGACCACGGTGGGCGAGCAACGCGAGGCGGTCGGCGCCTTGCTCTCGCGCCTCTCCGTGCCGTGGCTGCTCGCGGCGGCGGCGGTGATGTCGGCCGGCGTGGTGTGCCTCGCGCTCCGCTGGCGGGCGTTGTTCCCGCCCGGCGTGCAGGCCGACGTGGCGCCGCTGACCACGGTTTTGCTGGTGGGCACGTTGCTCAACTACGCGCTCCCGGGCCCGGTGGGCGAGTTCGTGGGCGCGGCAATGGCGGGGCGACGCTTCCGCTTCCCGGCGGAGGCCGCCTTCGCGGCCGGGGTCCACGCCCGCTTCATCGGCCTCGGCCTCTCGGGGCTCGGGGCCATCGCGATGGTGAGCAGCGGGGTGGTGCCGCTCCCGGAGGGGGCGGACACCTGGATCGAGCTGGCGACGGTGGCCATCGGCGGCGGGGCCGTGGTGCTGGCCACGCTCTCGGCGTTCCCGGCGCGGCTGGCGGCGCTCTCCACCGCCACCCTGGGACGGGTGCGGCTGCTCCGGCGGCTGGATGCCTCCGTGCATCGTTTCGCCGAGGCCCTGGCGCTGCTTCGCGGCGCGGGCCCGGTTCCCTACCTGCGGGCGGCCGGCTGGGCCCTGGTCGGCCACGGCTGCGTGATGGGGGGCGTGTGGATCGCGGGGTACGCCATGGGGCAGGCGCCCTTGTTGCCCGGGCTCGTGTTCACCTACGCGGCGAGCACGGCCGGGGCGATCGTGCTGTTCGCCTTCCCGGGCTCTCAGCTCGGCTGGGACGCGATGTTCGCCAGCCTCCTCGCCACCTCTGCTGGCGTTGATGTCGCGACGGCGGTTGCGCTGGCATTACTGGTGCGACTGCAACAGTTGGCGCTCGTCTCCCTGGGCGCCATTGCGCTCACCGGCTGGATGAGGGATGAGTCCGGGGCTCGGCGCGGTTAAACCGCGCGCCATGATCGCCTTTCTCCTTTCCGTAGCCCTCGCCGACGACGCGCCTGCTGCCCCCGCGGAGGGCGCGAGCAGGCCCAAGAACGCCAACCTCAGCGTCACCCTCACGCGGGCCGACGGCAGCACCCAGAAGCTCGCCGTCACCGGCATCGAGCGGAGCGTCGACTTCATGGGCGACCAGGGCTGGTCGAGCGAGGCCAAGGACCTGAAGATCACCATCGAGGTGGGCTCCACCGAGAAGAACGTCGCCTGGACCGACATCAAGAGCGTGTCGATCACGCCGGCGGCCGTCACCGACGCCGACTGCACCTATTCCTCGGACTTCTCGCCCTGGATGTACGAGTGTACGCTGAAGACCACGGCCAACCTCGTCATGAAAGACGGGAGCAAGGGCGTGGTGAACAACCGCCACAAGTGGCGCTTCACCACCGACGACGGCGCGGCGGCGGAGTTCTGGCTCTACAAGCACACCGCCCGCGAGCAAGACGAGCCCAGCGAGAACGGCGAGAACGAGGAAGACATGGGCATGTACACCAAGCTGCAAGACCAGCTGCGCACCGAGGTCAAGACCACCCTGGTCAAGTCGGTCGCGGTGAACTGAAGCCGAGCAGGGCGAGGCGATTGGCCACGGCGGTGGCGAGGAAGGCCATCTCGCGGAGCTGCTCGTCGGTGAAGCCCCGCGGATCGTGCGTGTCGACCATCTCGATGCAGCCGAGGGCTCGCCCGATGCCCGCGGTGATGGGCACGCACAGGAGCGTGCGCGTGCGGTGGCCGGTGTGGCGGTCGACGTTCCGGTAGAAGCGGGGGTCGGCGTAGGCGTTGTTGACGATGAGCGCGGTGCCGTGGCCCACGCTGTAGCCGGCCACGCCGGCAGTGGCAGGAATGCGCATGGCGCGCAGCCGATGCGCGTGGTCGCCGACGACGTAGCGGAAGCGCAGGCTATCGCCCTCGCGGAGGAGGGCCGAGCCGCCCAGCGCCCGGGTAAGCCTCACGCCGGCCGACACCGCGATGCCGAGCGCGGCCTCGGTGTCGATGGCGCGGTTGATGGAGTCGATCGCTACGTTGAGCACTTGCGACGTCGGCGCCACGTCTTCCGTCTCGAAGTCGAGCCGGCTCGCGTTGTCTTCTTCCTCGTCGGGCGGGGCGCTGAACAGCTCCTCGCTGGCCTCGTCGGGCAAGGGCTCGGCGTCGACCTCGAGCGGCTGCACGGCGAAGCCCTCGCCGCTGCGCACGTCGCGCACGAGGAATGTGCCATTTGGAAGGCGCTCGCAGGCGATGCGGTCGGGCGAGGTGCGCACGCCGAGCCGCTCGAGGCCCTCGCCCATGGCGATGAGCCAGTTGGCGGCCTCGAGATCCACGCTGCCATGAACCCGCGAGCTGACGCGGAAAACGGGCATGCGGGCGGTTATCCCGGGGCCTGTGCGGATGCCGTCTCGCCGGGCTCTCCTCGTAGCGGTGGTGATCGTCGCCCTCGCCCTGCGCGTGGTGGGCGTGCAGTTCGGTCTCCCGATGGCGGAGGCACGGCCCGACGAGCAGACGATCGCCTACCAGGCCATGAAGTTCGGCCGCGGCGACCTCAACCCTCACTCCTTCAACTACCCGAGCCTCTTCAAGTACATCGTGTTCGTGCTGTTTGGTGGCGACTACGCGGTGGGGCGCCTGCTCGGCCGCTTCGCTGGGCAGGACGACTTCCTCCGCGCCTTCTTCGCGGCTGAAAGCGAGTTCCGCTTGCTGATGCGCTTGTGGAGCGTGGCGATGGGTACCCTCGGCGTGGCGCTACTGGCGCGGGCTCCTGGGCGCCTGTGGGGGGCGGCCTTGCTCGCGGTGAACTTCCTGCACGTGCGTGACAGTCACTTCGGCGTCACCGACATCACGATGACCACGGCGGTCACGGGCGCGGCCTTGCTCGCGCACCGCTACACGCGCGACGGAGATCGGCGCCTGTTGCTCGCGGCCGCGCTGGTGGCGGGGTTGGCCACCAGCGTGAAGTACAACGCCGCGCTGCTCGCCGCGCCGATCGCCCTCGCGGCCGCCTTGCGTCGCGATGCCCGCGCCGGCGCCGCAGCCGCGCCGGTCATGCTCCTCGGCTTCCTCGCCGGCACCCCCTTCGCGCTCCTCGACTTCCGGCAGTTCATCACCGACTTCCGCTACGAGTTGTCGCACCTCGCCGAGGGCCACCACGTCGACGTGGGCACGGGCTACGTTCATCATG
>VGRQ01000002.1 GCA_016875315.1 Deltaproteobacteria bacterium
CGGCATCGTGGGCCGCATGCGCGCGCCCGCCCACCAGCCCCGCCACGCCGCGCCGGAGGGCACGTGAGCGTACGACAGGTGATCCCCTTCCCGGGCGCGCCCGCCGACCCGGTGTCCTACATGGCCGGCCTGCGGCTCTCGGGCCGACCCGCGCTGGTGGTGGGCGGCGGTGCCGTGGCCACCCAGCGCGCCCGTGCGCTCCTCGCCTCGGGCGCGGTCGTCACCGTGGTGGCCCCGCGGATCGGCGCCGAGCTGCTGGCCCGTTGGGCCGCGGGCGAGATCGTCCACCACGCGCGCCTGTTTGCCCCCGCCGATCTGCATGGCATGGCCGTGGTCCTCGTCGCCATCGACGACCGCGTGGTGAGCGCGGCCATCGCCCGCTACGCCCGCCAGCGCGGCACCTGGGTGAACGTGGCCGACCGTCCCGAGCTGTGCGATTTCTACCTCCCCGCCATCCACCGCGCCGGCCCGGTGCAAGTGGCCGTCTCCGCCGACGGCGCGGGCCCCGGTCTCGCCGCGCGCCTCCGCGACGAGATCCGCGACGCCCTCCCCGCCGATCTCCCCGCCGCCGTCGAGAACTTCGCCGCCCTGCGCCAGCAAGTCCGGTCCGAGGAACCCGACCCGGCGATCCGCATGGCGAGGCTCGCGAAGATCGCCCGCGAGACGCCGTGGTCCACCCTTAGCGCAGGCCTCCCGCCCGCACCCCTCCCCCGCGAGCGGGGGAGGGTGGCCAACGGCCGGGAGGGGGCCGGAGACTCCCCCCAAGCTCCCCTCCCCCGCGAGCGGGGGAGGGTGGCCAACGGCCGGGAGGGGGCCGAGGATCACCCCCCCGTCCTCCTCGCCAGCGCCGGTCCCGGCAACCCCCGCCTCCTCACCCTTGCCGCCCGCGACGCCCTCGCCGCCGCCGACCTCGTCGTGGCCGACCGCCTCGTCCCCGCCGCGATCCTCGCCCTCGCCGGCGGCCGCGTCGTCCTCGCCGACGACAAGCACGACCCCGCCACGGTGCCCAGCGTGCAGTCCCGCATCTACACGCTGCTCCGCGAGGCCCACGCCCGCGGGGAGCGTTGCGTGCGGCTCTGCGCGGGCGACGTGGCCATCTTCGGCCGGCTCCACGAGACGGTCGAGGCCCTGTCCCCGGTGCCGGTCGAGGTCATCCCCGGCGTGTCGGCCCTCACCGCGCCCGGCTTCCCCCTCACGGCGCGCGGCGTGGCCGACCGTTTCACCGTGGTGAGCGCCCGCGGCGCCGGGGGCTCGCCCGTGTCGCTGCCGCCCCACGATCCGCGGCAGACGCTGGTCATCTTCATGGGCGCGGGGAGCCTGCCCGCCCTGTCCAGCGCCCTGTTGTCCTTGTGCTACCCTCCCGGCGCCGCCGCGCTCGTCGTCAGCCAGGCCACCCGCCCCGGCGAGTCGCGACAGGTCGCGACGGTAGCCACGCTCGGCGATCTCGACGCCGAGGCCCCGGCGGTGATCTACGTGGGGGGAACGGCGGCGCTAGCGGGCGAGCGCGAGCAGCTTGGCGGGCGAGAACGGCAGGTCGAAGGGGGGTAGGGCCACTTCCGCGTCGCCGACCGCCGCAGCCACGAGCGCCGGGAGCCCGTCCCGTGCTTCCCAGACCTCGATGCTCACTGCCTCCACGTCGAACACCCACGTGTGAGCCACGCCCACGGCAGCGTAGGTCGGGAGCTTGATGGCGCGGTCAGGCTTCTGGATGTCGCGCGACAGCACCTCGCACGCCCAGTCCGGCACGCGAGGCACGGGGTTCTCGTCGAGGAAATCGAGGGGAGCCCCGCCCACGCGCCACCCGACCAGCGTCGGCACGTACAACTTGTCGCCCGGGAGCCGGACCTCGATCTCTCGCCCGAGCCACCAGTTGCCGCCCTCGTCGATGCTGAAGGCATCGAGGCGCCGGAGGACACGCATCGCCGCGTGCGACGCCCGCGAGCCGGGGCGGCCCACCGGGCGCATCCACCCGGGTCCCAGGATCTCGCCGTGCCGCCCCTCGGGCAACGCCGCGATCTGGGCGTACAACTCGTCGTAGGTCAACAGGCGCTGGGCAGCTCCCATGCCCACAGTGTACCCCTGTCGTCCCCTGCCGGTCGACCGCAAACACCGCACTCAAGTCCCGCCCGCCCTGACCGATAGCCCCCCCATGGCGCTCGCCATTCTCGCCTCGCTCGCCCTCGCCGAGTCCTCGGCCACCTCCTTCGCCACCGACGCGGGCGACTGGGAGGGCGGGAGCCTCGGCGACGGGGTGCTCGTCGTGACCGAGAGCACCACGCTCGCCCTCGACCAGATGGCCAGCTTCACGCTCACCGCGCGGGTGCGCCTCGCCGACGGCGACGGCTTCTCGCTCCTGGCGGGCGAGTCGGTCTTCGACGCCGACTACACCGGCGCCGAGCGCCTCTCCCTCGACAGCGACACCGCCCCCTTCCCCGCCTCGGAGCTCGACTTCGACGCCGAGAGCACGGTGGCCGACAACCTCGCCGACCCCGACCTCGCACGCCTCGGCGACGAGCTCTTGCTCTGTGGCACCCGCGACGGCGGCCTCGTGCTCTCGCGCGACCCGGGCGCCGACTTCGACGACTTCGCCTCGATCGTCGCCAACGCCGCCGAGCCCGACCTGCTCGTGGGCACCGAGTTGCACGTGTACTTCAGCCGCGACGGGGCGATTCACCGCGCCACCTCGGCCGACGGCGAGAGCTTCAGCGAGGACGGCGAGGTGCTGGCCCCCGGGGCGGACTTCGACTCCACCGGACTCGGCTCGCCCAGTGTCGTGATCGACGACGCGGGCACTTACCACCTGTACTACAGCGTCCCCGCCACCGGCGCCTCCGGCTACGCCACCAGCGCCGACGGCCTCGCCTTCACCCGGATGGGCGAGCTGAGCGCCGGGAGCGACCGCCTCTGGCTGGCCGATGTCAGCTACGACAACGGCACCTTCTCGGCGCTCTACTCGATGGGCGACAGCCTCGGCCTCGCACTCGGCGGCACCGATCCCACGCTGGCCGACGACGACACCGACATTCGCCCGCTGGTCGAGGCCGACCAGGCCTCGTGGGCCGACGATGGTTTCGGCGCCCCCACGCTCCTGTTCGACAACGACGCCCTCTACACCTACGTGGCCGCCACCGACGAGGGCGAGGCGGTGATCGGCGAGATCGAGGGCGAGCCCGAGCCCGGCACCTGGGTGACACTCGTGCTCGACTGGGACGGCAGCAACCTTGTTGCGCGGTGGAACGACGTCGAGCTGGCCTCGTCCGCCACCGGCATCGAGTCCTTCACCTTCACCGTCGATGGTTCGCTCGAGATCGACGAGGTGGAGGTGGAGTACACCACCATTTCTGACACCGGCGTGATCGACACCGGCATCCTGGACACCGAGGACAGTGGTTTGAACGACGACACCGGCACCCCCACCGCCCTCGACAGCGCCGACACCGGCGCCGCCTTCCCCGGCTACAACGCCGGCGAGTGGCTCGGCGACCCCGGCGGCTGCGGCTGCAACAGCACCGCGCCCAGCCCGGCGGTCTTCTCCCTCGGCTGGCTCCTCCTCCTCCGCCGCGTCCGGGGCGGCAAGTGAGCGTCCGTCCCATCCCTCCGCCCTGGCCGCCATGCTAATCTTCCTCGCCACGCGCTCGCTCGCCGCCACCCTGGAAGTGGGCACCGATTTCGCCACGATCCAGGACGCGATCGACGCCGCCGCCGACGGCGACACCATCCACGTGCCCGCCGGCACCTGGCCCGAGGCCATCGACATCACCGGCAAGTCGATCACCGTGCTCGGCGACGGCGCCGGGGTCACCATCCTCTCCCCGGGCACTGGCGACGACGTCGTCACCATGTCGTCGTTGCGCGCCGCCACGCTCGCCGACCTCACGATCGCGCCCGCGGGCGGACGCGGGGTCGCGGTCACCGACGGGCAGCTCGCGCTCGAGTCGGTCGTCATCGACGGGGCTGGCAGCGCCAGCACCCGCGGCGGCGCCCTCTACGTCGACGGGGGCGATCTCTCGCTCAGCGACGTGATCGTCACCGGCTCGACCGCCGCCTACGGCGCGCACCTCTACGCCACCGGCGGCGCCACGGTCTCGGCCCAGAGCCTCGACCTCACCGCCGGCACCGCTGCCTACGGCGGCGCCATCTACGCCGACGACGGCTCCACCCTCGAGCTGGTCGACGTGGTGGCCTCGGCCCCCTACGCCAGCGCCCACGGCGGCTTCGCCTACCTCGACGGCGCCGACCTCGTGGCCACCGACCTCGTCGTCGACGCGCCGAGTGGCAAGAACAGCTACGGCGCCGGCTTCTACCTGTCCGGTCACGCCAGCGCCGACATCCAGAGCGCCACCATCTCCGACGCGAGCATCGCCAGCGCCGCGTCGGGCTACAGCGGCGGCGCCTTCTACGTCCGCGATGGCTCCAGCCTCGCGCTCTCCGAGTCTACCCTCCGCGACAACGCCGCCTACCAGGGCGGCGCCATCGCGCTCTGGGAGGCGTCGTCGGCCACGCTCGCGTCGGTGCGCTTCGACACCAACAGCGCCAGCGCCGAGGGCGGCGCCATCTACGCGGCCGACGGCTCCACCGTCGACATGGAGAACTGCGCCTTCGACCAGAACAGCGGCAGCGACGGCGGCGCGGTGTACCTCGGCGACAGCACCACGCTGCTCGACGCCGACGGCAGCTACACCGACAACGACGCCAGCCAGAGCGGCGGCGCGCTCTTCGTGGATGCGAGCGCCGAGGCGAGCTTCGACGGCAGCGCCTTCAGCTCCAACGCGGCGTCCGACCACGGTGGCGCGATCTACGCCGACGGCGACCTCGAGATCGAGGAAGCGAGCCTCGGCACCAACCGCGCCCGGCGCGGCCACGGCGGCGCCCTCTACGCCGAGGCCGACACCGAGATCGAGGCCACCGACTTCAGCGACAACAGCGCCGACCTCGGCAGCGGTGGCGCGATCTACGCCGAGGGCGACCTCGAGGCGAACGACTGTCGTTTTACCGGCAACGAGGCCGACGAGGACGGCGGCGCGATCTACGCCGAGGACGGTGCGCTGTCGGTGTGGGAAGGCAGCTTCTTCGACAACCTCGCCGGCGCCTACGGCGGCGCCATCGCCGCCAGCGAGCCGGGCGACGTGACCCTCGCCCGGTCGTACCTGCACGGCAACGCGGCGAAGGACGGCGGCGCCATCGCGCTCCGCGAGGTCGATACCGCCGCCACCCTGTCCAACCTGCGCGTGACCGACAACGTGGCCTCGGGCAATGGCGGCGGCCTCTACCTCGATGGCACGACAGAGCTGGAGATCCTCAACAACACTCTGGCCGGCAACGACGCCAGCCGCGACGGGGGCCACCTCTACACCACCGGCCCGCTGTCGCTGGTCAACAACATCTTCTACCGGGCGGTCGACGGCGGCGGCGCCTACGGCACCAGCGCCTCCACCGACCGCTACTACAACCTCGCCTACGACAACGCGGGCGGCGACTGGTTGGGCTGGGACGACCCCACCGGCACCAGCGGCAACCTCAGCACCGACCCGATGCTCGTGGCCTACACCGCAGACGGTTCCCGGGCCGACGACGACCTCTTCCTCGCCGAGGGATCTCCCTGCATCGACGCCGGTCACCCCTCGATCTTCGACCTCGATGGCACGGTGTCCGACATCGGCGCCTTCGGCGGGCCCGACGCCGACGTGGCCGACGACGACGGCGACGGCTTCTACGACAACGTGGACTGCGACGACGGCGACCCCGCGATCAACCCCTCGGAGTCCGACATCCCCTACGACGGCCTCGACAACGACTGCGACGGCGCCGACCTCGTCGACGTCGACGGCGACGGCTACGCGGCGAGCATCAGCGGCGGCGAGGACTGCGACGACGACGACCCGGCGGTGAAGCCCGGCGCCATCGAGACCTACTACGACGGCATCGACCAGGACTGCGACGGCGGCTCCGACTACGACAAGGACGGCGACCACCACGACGCCGACTTCATCGACGGCGGCGACGACTGCGACGACGAGGACAACACCGTCCACGGCGCCGCCCAGGAACGCTGGTACGACGGCATCGACCAGGACTGCGACGACCGCGACGACTTCGACCGCGACAAGGACGGCTACACCTCCGCTGACTACGGCGGCGACGACTGCGACGACTTCAACGCCGACCGTTACCCCGGCCACACCGAGTGGCCCTACGACGGCATCGACCAGGACTGCGACAACAACGACCTGGTCGACGTGGACGGCGACGGCTGGATTGCCGAGGAGGCCGGAGGCACCGACTGTAACGACGCCCAGTCCACGGTGTACCCCGGCGCCGAGGAAGACCCGGTGGACGGCTTCGACACCGACTGCGACGGCTACTCCGAGTGGGACCGCGACGGCGACGGCTACGACGCCACCGACTACGGCGGCGGCGACTGCGACGACTTCGACGCCGCGATCAACCCCGGCGTGTCCGAGGCCTGGTACGACGGCATCGACCAGGACTGCGACGGCCGCGACGACGACCAGGACGGCGACGGCTACCCGCTGGCGCAGGACTGCGACGACGAAGACCCGGGAACGAACCCCGGCGCCATGGAGAAGATCGACGGCCAGGACAACGACTGCGACGGGTGGATCGAGACCGACGACCGCGACGGCGACGGCCTCGTCGACCTGATGGAGTGGATCCTCGGCTCCGACCCGGAAGACCCCGACACCGACGGCGACACGATGAGCGACGGCGACGAGATCGCCGAGGGTCCCGACCGCGACGGCGACTACATCCTCGACTGCCTCGACACCGACGACGACAACGACGGCATCGCCAGCGCCACCGAGATGAAGGCCGACCTCGACGGCGACGGGGTGTACGACACCGACGTCGACGGCGACGGCCAGCAGAACGCCCACGACACTGACGCCGACGACGACGGCTATCTCGACCGCGACGAGGGCCAGGACGACTCCGACTACGACGGCAAGCCCGACTTCCTCGACTACCAGGGCGACTACGCGGGCGGCGGCTGCGGCCAGGGCTGGGCCGCGCTGCTGCTGCTTGCACCGCTCGCGCGGAGGGCGCGCCGGTGATCCTCCTCGCCACCCTCGCCCACGCCCTCGACGCCCACGGTTTCGAGCTCTTCGGCACCACCGGCGACCCCGCCGCCTTCTCGCGCCTCGGCACCGCCTTCGCCGGCCGCAGCGGCTCCTGGGACACGCTGATGGCCTTCGACTACGCCGACCGCCCGCTCTCCGAGGTGATGCCCTGGGGACGCGAGCCGGTGTTGTCGTCGCTCGGCACCGTCCAGTTCGCCGGCGGCTACTCCTTCGGCGGCCTCCGGCTCGACGCCGCCCTGCCCGTCCACGCCTTCGGCGAAGACCTGTCCGGTTCCTTCACGTCACTCGGCGACCTGCGCGCCGGGGTGCTCGTCCCCGCGCTGCGCGGGAAGGGCTGGATGCCCCAGGTCGCCCTGCAAGGCAACCTCTGGGCCCCCACCGGCGACGAGAGTCACTACGTGGGCAGCGCCGGGCCGCGCGCCGGGCTCCTCGCCCTGGCCGAGGTGCACCAGGGCAACATCGACATCCTCGGCATGGCCGGCCTCCAGGCCAGCTTCCCCGAGGAGGCCCGCAACCTCGACACCGGACTCGGGCCACTGGTGGGCCTCGGCGTCGGCTACAGCTGGAACGACGCGATCACCACGCAGGTGGAGTTCAGCTCCCAGTCCGACGTGGTGTCGGAGAGCTGGCCCCTGGAGGCGATGGTGTCCGGTCGGTACCGCCTGCCCCAGGGGGCCTTCGCCTCAGTCGGCGCGGCGGCCGGCCTCAACGACGGCGTGGGCGCGGCCTCGTGGCGCGCTTTCCTCTCGGTGGGCTGGACCTACACCCGGCCCGCGCCCCCGGCGCCTCCGCCCGAGATCGATCCCAACCTGGACACCGACGGCGATGGTTTCCCCGACATCGTCGACCAGTGCGACGACATGCCCGAGACCGTCGACGGCTTCGCCGACGACGACGGCTGTCCCGAGTTCGACGGCGACCAGGACGGCGTGGAGTTCGCGCGCGACGCCTGCCCGCGCGAGCCCATCCACCCCGAGCAAGACCCGCGCTACTCCGACGGCTGCCCGAAGGTGGCCGAGTGGGCAGGCGATCGCATCGTCATCACCGAGGCCATCTTCTTCCGCGAGGGCCGCGCCGAGCTGTTGCCCAGCGCCACGCCGGTGCTGGAGGCGGTGCGCGACGTGATGGTGTCACACCCGGAGATCGCCTACTTCCTCGTGGAAGGGCACACCAACACCAACGGCCCCGACGCCTACAACCTGCGCCTGTCCGACGCCCGTGCCTACGCGGTGATGGACTGGCTGGTGGGCCACGGCGTGGAGCCGAAGCGCCTCCTCTCGAAGGGTTTCGGCGAGACCCGCCTGCTCGTCCCGGAAACCGACCCGGACGCCGAGGCCATCAACCGCCGCGTGGAATTCCGCGTGGCGGCGGTGGAAGACCTGCCGGTGGATGCCCGGCAGGTGGTGGTGCCGGAGGATGTGCGGCGCTGACGTGGATGGCTATCCTGGCGGCGGCGGCGGCGGCGGGCCGATAGGAGGAGAGCTGCCGCCCGGCGGCGGCTCACCGGGAGGGGGCGGCGGCGACGGCGGCTCACCCGGCTCCGGTTGGTTCCCGAACGCGGGGGGAGGCGTGGCGCCGGGGGCGTAGAACCCTGGGTCGAGCGGCGGCTCCGGCTCGCCGTCGATGAACTGCGGGAAGCGGAACTCCAGTTCCGGGGCGTCGGCGTTGAACCAGGTGGAGGGGAGCGGGGGGTTGATTTCGAGGCGCTGGACGTTCAGCGTTCGCCATCGCTTGGGGGCGTAGAAGTACTGGATGTGGTACAAACGACCGTTGGGCATCATCTCCAGGAACAGGTGACCGGGGAGCGAGGGGAGGCCCTGCGTCACGGGCGGCACGATCTCGCATTGACGGGGAGAATCGAGGAGCCCCAGGTCGTAGTACTCGGGGTCGCGAGCATTCCAGCGCAGGTCCGGGCTCCGGAACGCCTGCACGGCGGCCTGCACGGCCTGCACGGACTCGGGCCAGTGGGGCCAGGGGTTGGGTTGCCACCGGGGATCATCCGCTGATGTGGAGGAGATGCGTCGGGTCGCATCCCGCGTGACACCGCCTGCCGTCCAGGAGAAGCGTACACTCTGCCCCTCCACATCGACGACGACCGCGCCATCGGCCCGCACCGTGACCACGTAGCGGTCGGTGAAGTGACCACCCGCGTTCACTTCTGGATCGTAGATCCACGCTCGAAGGGTATCAAAGGATCGAAGCGCCTGCTTCAGTTCCTCCGCGCCGGTCGGGAGAGCGGCCTCGGAGGCCACCACCGTGTCGGCGGTCGTGCACGCCATCGCCATCAGGAGGGTCATCATGGTTCACCATCCATCGCAGTTGTTGTCTGGGTCGGAAAGCGCGAGTGGCGCGGCTGCCGGGTTGTAGGAGGCATCCGAATCGTCGCAATCGGCACGCGCCGGCCAGCCATCGCCGTCGGCGTCGCCCCCGCACTCCGTGTCGCTCGGGTCGGCGCACACGAGGAAGCGACGATACGGCGACGCAGACGCCACGTCTCCGAACCCGGCCGTGGGCATCCACCCGGGCAGCAGGTTGTCGTTGGCGAGCAGCTGCACCCGGGCTGGAAACGGATCGGCGGCGACGGCCGGATCGAGGGTGAGCGTGATGTCCACGCTGGCGGCAGAGAGCGCGTTCGGAATCGTGGTGGGGGCGCCCGCCTCGCAGCCTTCGAAGGGCGCGACGCCGGCAGTGCCATAGGCACCGCAGTACACGAAGTAGGGAACGTTCGAGAAGCTCGGCGCGTCGATCAAACAGCCATTGGCCGTGCTGAGCTGCACCAACTGTACCTGGTCCACTGTGAGCAGGGCATCGACAGGTTCACAGGCGCCGGTGTCGAGGCAGGCGGAGGTGTCGGCCTCGGCCCGGGTCACGGCCAGGAGAGGTGTACCCTCACGATTGCCCCGCACCCACTCGGTGTAGAACGTGGGTTCTGCAAGCCAGGTGCTGATCAACTCGTCCACCGTGGCGGCCGAGCGGTTGTCGGTTCGCTCGAAGAACGCGACGAGGTTGGCCCAGAAGCCGGGCTCGCTGCCGCCGTGCGCCCGGTAGGTCCAGTACAGTTGCATGAGGGAATAGGGCCCGAACATGTAGGCAACGCTGTCGTCGGCGCCGTCTAGCTCCATATCGTCGGCCGAGTTGGCGCAGGTGGCGGTCGCGAGCGCCAGCGCGGCGTCGTAGGGCTCATCCTGTCCCTCCGCACCATAGGAGGAGAACACCGGCTGGTCGCCGAGGCGCATCCACGTCAACAACGTGGGCACGCCCTCCACCACCCACCTGGCGCCCGCGTCGTAGGGCGGCTGCGGCTGCACCCGGAACGCCGTCGCCTGGTGGGCAATCTCGTGTAGCGCGGTGGCCCGCGCATAGTAGAGGGGCACGCCGTCGGCATGCGCGGCCCAGGTCACGGTGAGGCCGGGGAATGCCTCCCCGTTGGCCGAGTCGCCGACCGCCGGGTCGGTCCACGCCACCTCCTCGGCGGCGCTGCGCGCCAGCACGAGCACGTTCACCGGCGAGCCTGGCAGCGCGGCCACGGTGGCCTCCAGCCAGTCGAGGTCGGCCTGCGCCGTGCCGTCGTCGAGGAAGTCGGCGTACGCAGACGCCGGCCGGTCGATGGCCGGGTCGATCCACACCGGGAGCGAGGACGCCGACGCCGACGTTAGCGTGGTGATCCGCGAGAGCCCCTCGGCAGCGATGAGCAGCGGCATGTGCGTGTGCGACTCGCTGCCACGCTCCAGGTTGGCGAGCCCGGAGAAGGTGGTGAGCGCCGTGTCGGGCGCGCCCGGCGCCACGCCCTGCCAACCGGCGGGGAGCGTGAAGGTGGTGGTGGGCGCGAGGTCGGTCGCCGTGCCGAGGCTGCCGGGGACGACGGGGACTGCGGCGAGGATGACCACGTCGGTGCGCTCGTCGTCCGGCGTGG
Organism: Deltaproteobacteria bacterium; assembly: GCA_016875315.1. GTDB lineage: Bacteria > Myxococcota_A > UBA796 > UBA796 > SXON01 > SXON01. Next base: position 11,014 of record VGRQ01000002.1, read on the forward strand.
CGGTGTCGTCGCCGCCCGTCTGGTAGCGACACAGCGAGGCGTCCTTTCGCTTGTTCTCGACGCAATCGGTGAACCCTCCCTCCTCCACCGGCAAGCTCTCCCACTCCACCGCCACCTGCACGTCCATCCCCTCCGTGACGATCCTCGGCAGTCGCGCGTACACGGTCGTGAAGCCGTCGCCTGTGGGCACCTGGTAGTGCGGCTCGATCGTGTAGCTCGCCCCCGTGTCTGGGTACGTCACCACCACCTGTAGCGTGGCGATCTCGGTGGCACTCTCCGTCGCCACCAGGAAGATCGCGTCCTCCGCGAAGCACTCGCTCCCCGACGCGCACGCCACGCTGAACGCATAGGATCCGCCCACCCTCCAGGTGCTCCCGTCGTGCCCAAGGGTGGCGTTCACCGCGTGGGCGGTGAGGGTGCTTCCGGAGAGGGTGCCCTCGGTGCGCTCGAGGTTCTGGTCGCCGGCCAGCGGGTCGGCCGCGTAGGTGTACACGATATCGTCGGTCCCGCCGCCAAACAGGAACGCGGTGCGCGTGACCGGGTCGTACGCGGCGGCGCCGCCGGACACCCCACCCCACGGCTCGGAGGGCGCCCAGAGCGTGCGCGCGCCGGCCGAGGTGTCCCAGGCCGAGATGTCGGACAGCTCTCCCCAGGGGTCCTCGCCGCCCCACACCAGCACCTGCTCGTCGCCGAACCAGGTCGCGGCCGCGTAGATCCGCTGTCCGATGTCGCCCTGCCCGTCCCAGGTGCCCGCGCCCGCATCGTACACGGCCACGTTGTCCCAGCCGTCAACCAGCCCGGCGGTCGCCGAGCTGTAGGCTCGGTCGCCCTCGATCCAGTCCGAGCTCGCCTGCATGCAGAAGTTGCAGATGTCGCCGGGTGCACCATCCGCGAACTCGCAGCGGAGCTGGTGCTGGCGCCCCCTGCCGAGATCCTGGTGCAGCGTGCCGCCGACTTGCACGAGGGAGCCGGTGCCCGAGAACGCGTGGCTGGAGAAGCTCCACCAGGGGCCGGTGACGGCGCCGGCCGCGCCGCGCCGCCCGTGGGTGCTGTCGGGGGGCACCGCAGTGCCGGCGCTGGCGCTCTCGGGGTAGCCGTCAAGGCTGGCCGCGCTCCCGTCTACCACGATGAGCGGGTCGGCCGAGGCCGTCGCGAGGTGCTCGTCGGCATCGTCGTCGAGCCCGGCCACGACGGACCACGCCGAGCAGTCGCCCTCGCAGCCAGTGGTGCCCCCGGCGATGAGAACGTCTCCGGAGTTGGGGTCGAGACCCAGGGCGAACTCGGCCAGGCCGGCCACGTTCGCGCTGTCATAGGCCCCCGTCTCCGCGCTGCCGCCGCTCAGGCAGATGGGGTCCTCCGCGCAGGCGGGCTGGTAGTAGTCGTTGTCCATTTCAGTGCCATCGCAGCGGAGCGTGGCAAGGCACGGGTTGGCGCTCGCGAAGGTTTTCACGTTGGAGAGGTAGAATGTACCCGAGCTACAGAGGTCGTCGTCGCAGTCTTCATCGTGCTCGAAGATGCCCTCGCCCAGGCACTCGCCCAGGCGACCGGCCATGGCGGAGGAGTAGGCACAGGGCACCTGCCGGAAGGAACTGTTGCAGTCGAGCGAGGGCCAGTAGCCCGCGTTGCTCGGCGTCGTGTCGCCGAGGTCGCTGGCGGCGTACTCGATGCTCGGCAGGGTGGTGAGGCTCGACCAGCCCAGTCCCGACGCCAGGTCGCCCGGCTCGGCCGACCACACGCCGTCACTCGCGGCCGTGGCGGCCGCCTCGTCGAGGTAGCCGGGCGCGAACACGAAGCGCTCGCGGGTGGGGTCCCATGCTAGCCCACCCGAGAAGCTAGCGATCCCCGAGTTGCCGAGCGAGATCCACGGGCAGGCCCCCGTCCCGAGGTGCGTGAGGTCCAGGAGCCATTCGTCGTCGAGCACCGCGCCGCTGCTCTCGTCCACGCCGCCGTGCAACAGCACGCCCCTCTGCACCCATCGCTCGCTCCCGCCGCTGCCGAAGTCCACCGGGGACTCGACGAAGAACCACGCCATCGAGTGGTAGCGGCGAGGTTCCGGCACGGCCGACCCGCAGGCCGCCGCGTCGGCGCTCAGGTTACCGACCACGCCTCCCGAGGAACCAGCCGGGGGGGGGGGATGATCCAGTATCTACGCCGTCTTTTCCGTCTACGCCGGTACAAGCATCGAGCAGCAGCAGCCCGAAGAGCATCACGCCTCCTGCGCCGTGGAGTGTAATCCACGGCACCGGGCGCCTGTCAAGTGCCAGGCCGGGAGGACGCGCCGAGCGCCCTCCCGCCCGGGCTTCCTCAGTACCGATAGTGCTCCGCCTTGTAAGGCCCCTGCACCGTGACACCAATGTAAGCCGCCTGCTCCTCGCTGAGCTGGGTGAGCTTCACGCCGAACTTGCCGAGGTGCAAGCGCGCCACCTTCTCGTCGAGGTGCTTCGGCAGGGTGATGACCGTCGGCTTCTGGCCGGCGGGCGTCGCCACCTGGTTCACGCCGTAGTTCTCGGCGCGGGCGTGCAGCTCCATCTGCGCGATGGTCTGGTTGGTGAAGCTGGCGCTCATCACGAGGCTCGGGTGGCCGGTGGCGCAGCCGAGGTTCACCAGTCGCCCCTCGGCGAGGATGATGATGCTGCGTCCGGTGGCCTTGAAACGCCACTCGGCCACCTGCGGCTTGATGTCGATCTTCTCCACCTCGCCGCGCGCGCGCATGGCGTCGAGGCCGGCCATGTCGATCTCGTTGTCGAAGTGGCCGATGTTGCACACGATGGCGTTGTGCTTCATCCTGGCCATGTGGGCGGCGGAGATGATGTTCTTGTTGCCGGTGGCGGTCACGAACACGTCGTAGTCGGCCACCACGTCGTCCACCGTCACCACGTCGACGCCCATCATCGAGGCCTGGAGCGCGCAGATGGGGTCGATCTCGGTCACCGCCACGCGGGCGTACTGGCCACGGAGGCTCTCGACGGAGCCCTTGCCCACGTCGCCGTAGCCACACACGAGCACGCGCTTACCGGACAACAGCACGTCCGTCGCGCGCATGATCGCGTCGACGAGGCTGTGGCGGCAACCGTACACGTTGTCGAACTTCGACTTCGTGACGCTGTCGTTCACGTTGATGCCGGGGAAGAGCAGCGTGCCGTGCTGGCTGCGCTCGTAGAGGCGGTGCACGCCGGTGGTCGTCTCCTCCGACACGCCGCGGATGGCCTTGGCCATGGCGTGCCAGTAGCGGTCGCCCTTGGCGCCGCGCACGTCGCGCAGCAGCTGGAGGATGATGCTCTCCTCGTGGCTCCCGGCCTTCTTCGGGTCGGGCATCTCGCCCTTGACCTCGAGCTCGTAGCCGAGGTGCACCAGGAGCGTGGCGTCGCCGCCGTCGTCGAGGATGAGGTTGGGGCCGCTACCGTCGGGCCACACCAGCGCCTGCATCGTGCACCACCAGTACTCTTCCAGCGTCTCGCCCTTCCAGGCGTACACCGGCACGCCCTGGGGGGCCAGGGTGCTCCCCGTCGGGCCCACCACGGTGGCGGCAGCGGCGTGGTCCTGGGTGGAGAAGATGTTGCACGACACCCAGCGCACGTCGGCGCCGAGCTCCACCAGCGTCTCGATGAGCACGGCGGTCTGGATGGTCATGTGCAGGCTGCCCATGATCTTCGCGCCCGCGAGCGGCTTCTTCGCGGCGTACTCCTCGCGGAGCGCGGCGAGGCCCGGCATCTCGACCAGCGCCAGCTCCATCTCCTTGCGCCCGAAACGCACCGTCTCCGGGGAGAGGTCGCGCACCTTGAAGGGCTCGTCGGCGAAGAGGGCGAGGCCGGTGTTCATGAAGGCGGACTGGGGGTCGATCGGGGTGGAGACCATGCAAACCTCGGGAGAAAGAAACGCCGCCCCTCGGGACGACTCCATCCGTATATCCGCATGGACGGATGAACCGCAAGGGGGTACAGGCTCACCGCCATGAACGGTAGCGTGTACGACCGTCTCAGTTGCCTCGCGGAGCCACTCCGGGTGCGCATCCTGCGCCTCCTGGAGCGCGAGGAGCTCGCCGTGGGCGAGCTTTCACGGGTGTTGCAGTCGCCGCAGCCCACCGTGAGTCGCCACCTGAAGCAGCTCGACGAGGGGGGCTGGGTGCAGCGTCGCCGGGCGGGCACCGCCGCCTACTTCCGCCTCGCGGCGCTGGGCGAGGCCGCGCCCCTGTGGTCGGTGGTGCGCGACGCGATCGACGAGGAGGAGCCTGCCGCCTTCGCCGACGACCTGCGTCGCCTCGACCGGGTGCTCGCCGCGCGCGCGGGCGACAGCGAGGCCCTGTTCCGCCGCCTCGGCGGCCAGTGGGACGCCGTGCGCCACGACCTCTTCGGCGAGGCCTTCGTGCTCCCGGCGCTGTTGTCGATGCTCCCGCCGGGCCTCGTGGTGGCCGACCTCGGCTGCGGCACCGGCGGCACCCTGCCCCTGCTCGCGCCGGTGGCGGCGCGGGTGATCGGCATCGACCGAGAGGAGGCGATGCTGGAGGTGGCGGCCTCCCGCGCCGAGGGCCTCGCCCACGTGGAGCTTCGCCGCGGCCAGCTCCACGCGCTGCCCCTCGCCCCGGCCGAGATCGACGTGGCGCTGTGCCAGCTCGTCTTGCACCACGTGGCCGATCTGTCCCCGGTGTTCGCCGAGTTTCGCCGCGTGCTCCGCCCGGGCGGGCGGGTGGTGGTGCTCGACATGGTGGAGCACGACCGCGAGGACTACCGCAGCACGATGGGGCACCAGCACCTCGGGTTCAGCCGGGGTGCGCTCGAGTCCCTCGCTCGCGGCGCTGGACTGTCGCTCGCGAGCTACCGGGCGCTGCCGGTCGACCCGGCGGCGCTGGGGCCGGGGTTGTTCGTGGGTGTGGCCACGCGCGGAACGACGTAGGCGCGGGGCGACCGGTGGGTTGTCACGTGGCCGCGGTCGCTCGCGTCGATGTCGGACAGGGCCCCGTCAGGCACCCCTTGACAGCGATCGAGCGGGGGAGATGCTTGCCCGCAGCGCTGGCCGCTTCCCCGCGGCCGTCGCGAGGGACGGCTACGCGCGCTTGCCGGAGTCGCCTTTTTTCGGGCGTGTGCCCCTGGAGCCGCAGTGTCCCGCCCGGGTTTGGCACTTGTTTGGCACGAAAGTCGGTGCTATCGTCAGTACCCTCCTTGGACTGAACTTGCCGACCCTGAAGATGAGCGAGGACTTGCGCCCGCTGACCGACCTGAAGTCCGAGGCCGGGGACATCGTGGGCCAGGTCGAGCGGACTGGCCGGCCCGTGGTGATCACCCGGCACGGCCGCGGTGTCGCCGTGATCCTCTCGCTAGCGGCGTTCGAGGAAATGCAGGCCCGCATGGAGACCGGCGACCTCCGTCGCGCCCTGGCCGAGGGGGAGGAAGACGTGCGCGCGGGTCGCCTGCTGACCCACGCCGAGGTCGCCAGCCGGCACGGTCGGGCCGCGCGTGGGTGACCTGCGGGTCGAGGTCCTGTGGACCGAGCGTGCCGCGCGCGACCTGGGCCGTGCCATTGGTTTCGCCGAGGAGCGGGGCCAACGCGCGGCGGATCGCGTGGCCCGACAGGTCCTGGAGCGGGTGGATCTCCTCGCGTCCCAGCCCGAGCTAGGCTCGCCGGTCGAACTGGACGCGGAGCCGACTCTCTATCGCAGGCTGGTGGCGGGCCCGTACTCGGTCTACTACCGGGTGGCAAGGGGGGTCGAGGTCACCGAGGTGATCGTGGTTCGCGTGTGGCACTCGTCGAGGGACCCGGCCACGCTCGTGCTCGAGTAGGAGGCGAGCTTCGAGGGGGCCGGGCGCGTGCCAGATAGCCAGGTGACTCCGGCAAGCGCGTTGCAGTCCCTCGCGACAGGCGCGGGGCAGCCGCCCGAAACCTCGGAGGTGGACCGGGGGACCGCCTTTGCCGCTTGCGCGCGACCGCGCGCCCCCGTCGGCGCGCTACCCCATCCAAGCCCCGCCGTTGACATCGATCCCCTGCCCGGTGACACACGAGGCCGCGGGCGACATCAACCACGCCACCACCCCGGCGATCTCGTCGGGGGTGCCCATCCGCCCGAGGGGAACGGCGCTCATCGCCCGGCGGTGGGCCTCCTCGCGGCTCACGCCCATCGCCTGGGCCATGCCCTCGATGCCCGACCAGGCCATGTCGGTGTCCACCCAGCCGGGGCAGATGGCGTTCACCAGCACCCCCTGCGGCGCCAGTTCCAGCGCCATCGCGCGGGTGAGCCCGAGCAGGGCCGCCTTCGACGCGCAGTAGCCGGTGTAGCCGGGCACGCCGAAGCGGGCGAGCACGCTCGCGATCACGATGAAGTAGCGCCGGTCGGGGCCGGGCGCGAGGTGGCGCTCGGCGGCGCGCAGCGTGTTGTAGGCGCCGGTGAGGTTGGTGGCCACGATCTCGTCGAAGCGGTCGCCCTCGCCGGGGGCGTTGGCCCCGCCGATGCCGGCGGCGGCCACCACCGCGAACACCGGCCCGTTCACCTCCGCGGCCTGCGCGAAGGCAGCGTTGACCGCGGCACGATCCGACACGTCGCAAGGCAGGCCGAGCACGCCGTCGAGACCGGCCAGCAACTCCGCCCGGCGAGCGAGACCGGTCACCTTCGCGCCATCGGCGACCATCCTGAGGGCAATGGCGCGGCCGATACCGCTGGAAGCGCCGGTGACGAGCACGTGGGGGGCAGTAGACAAGGAGGCTCCGCGGGGGACGGCGCCTTATCGGGGTCGTGCTCGCCGACCACGCGAAACCCGCGCGACCGACGGCCACGCTACCAGTCGGGCGCCTGCCAGATCGGGTCGGCGCAGTTGACACGACGCACGATCTCGATGGTGTACCTGGCGGTGCCCACGGTGGGCTGCATGGCGTACTCCACCTGGAGCAGCCGGTGGTCGTAGGTGCCGTCCTCGCCGAAGTCGGCCTTGGTGTCAATACGGCAGGTCCGGTAGGTCCACAGGTCGTCCGTGGCGTGGGAGCCGACGGCGAAGGGGATGCTCCAGTCGTAGTCACCGTCGTCACTGGCGAATCGGTAGACCTCGAGCGTGCGCGCGAGGTCGAAGAACGCCGACCGGTCGGCAGGTATCGCTGTCACCGTCCAGAGGGGGTCGATCGTTCGCACGCCGGAATCCGACTCGAAGAGACTGCCCACGTCGGCCATCTGCGAGAACACGGTGCACCTTGGGACGCGGAAGGCACGCCTGGTGCTCTCGGTGCGGTCCCAGATCACGTCGATCCAACGTGGATCGGTTGTGTCGGTCGAGTCGTAGAGCTCGGCATCCGCTCCGACGCCCCTCTCGAAGATCGCGAGCGCGTCTGTCTCGGAGTCCGCGCACCACACACCGTCATCCCTCAGGAGCCCCGGCGCATACCACACGGACGTCGGCTCGCCGAATCGCCACAACCAGTCCGGGGCCTGCGTGTTGCCGTCGAGCCACTCGGTGTAGTACCGGCTCGCCCAGCCGGCGCAGAACGCCTCGTCGCTGATGCTCGGAGCGCACTGTGGCAGGCCGTCGTCGTCGAACTGCACGCTGGCGTAGGGCAACTCGCTGGCCACCGAGTCTGTTCCCGACGAGTCGGCTTGGCAGGCAAGAAGATGGACAAGGAAGCCCGCACGCGCGTCCAGTGACGGCCACCTGCCCCGTCGGATGATGACTACCAATCTGGCGCCTGCCAGATCGGGTCGGCGCAGTTGACGCGACGCACGATCTCGATGGTGTACTTGGCGGTGCCCACGGTGGGCTGCATGGCGTACTCCACCTGGAGCAGCCGGTGGTCGTAGGTGCCGTCCTCGCCGAAGTCGGCCTTGGTGTCGATCCGGCAGGTCCGGTAGGTCCACAGGTCGTCCGTGGCGTGGGAGCCCACAGCGAAGGGGATGCTCCAGTCGTAGAAGCCGTCGGATGCGACGCGGCGATAAACCTCCAACACTCGGGCAACGTCGAAGAACGACTCCCGGCTCGCCGGAACGGTGGCGTACGTCCAGAGCGGATCGATGGTGCGCGCCCCAGACTCGGCCTCGAAGAGCCGACCGACGTCGTACATCTGCGAGAAGACACTGCAGCGAGGGACACGAAACACGTTCCAGGACACCTCGGTCTGGCCGAAGATCAGGTCAATCCAACGGGGATCCGATGAATCAGTCGAGTCGAAATACTCCGCGGACCCCGGCCAGATTCTGCTGAACACGGCGAAGGCCTCTTCGTCGGTGTCGGCACACCACGCGCCGTCGTCCTCCACCCCGCCAGCGGAGAACCACACCATCGGCGGATCATCGAATCGAGTCAACCAGTCGGGAGACATCGGACTCCCCTCAACCCATCCGGTGTAGTAGCGGCTGGCCCACCCTGCGCAGAACGCCTCGTCGCTGATGCTCGCCGCGCACTCCGGCAGGCCGTCGTCGTCGAACTGCACGCTGGCGTAGGGCAACTCGCTGGCCACCGAGTCTGTTCCCGACGAACCGGCGTGGCAGGCGAGAAGATACACCGTCACCAGGGAGGTCACGGGCACGCCAGGACCGCCCCCACGGCGTCCAGGTAGCGCCCGCCATCCACTTCTCCGCTGATGTCTTCGGCGGGACTGGAATCCGCCCCACTCAGTAGCGCATCGGCGAGATCGGCGCCCGTCGCCATTGACGACGGGCACTGTGCGTAGACCAGCCCGGCAACACCACCCACCACGGCAGCTGCCGCAGACGTCGCGCCAGTCCAGTCACGGATATCCGGATTCCACTTGGCGTACCCATTGGCGGAGGTCCCGGTTCCAACTGATGGCATGCCCGCGAGGAGCGCGTCGGCCCCGGTGGTAGCGTCGTACGTCCTGTATAGGTAGCCCGGAGCACCGAGTTCCATGCTCCCCGTTCCGTGACTTGATGCGTGCTCGGTGGGTCCTGCATACGCGGTGTCGTTCCACCGGCCCGTCATCACGCCCGTCGCAGCGGCGTAGTCAATCCCCGTGGCCATCACATTGACGGTGTTCGTGGCCTGATTGTCGGCAGGCAGGCAGTAGATGCCGATGTCGTCGCAGTCGAGGTCCCAGTTCCCGGCCGCAGTGACGAAGACGATGTCGGGAAAACTCTCGAACTCCGATGTGATCTTATCGATCATCGCCTCCTCCTCGGTCTCGCTGACCTCGTACGCACCGGCGTATTCCATCACGATCACGTTCGCGCCGTTCTGATAGAGGTAGTCGATGGCCGCCAGGTAGGCGGCGAGATCGTACGCCCCGCACTCCTCGTTACCGCTGAGCCGGGCCTCCATGATCCGGGCGCCGCCCATCACACCGGCGCCGTTCCGCGCGTTGTCCCACTCCATCGCCACCAGGCCCGCCGTCTGCGTGCCGTGGTGAGCCCCATCTGCGGGGTACGACTCGTTGTCCAGATCAGTCGCACCCTCGTCGAGCTCGCATAGGCCGGTGTCCTTGTTCTCCGTCCAGCGCAGGATCACCCGCGCCCCCAGGATGTCGTCCACAACGCCGTTGCCGTCGTCGTCCGTGCCGTCAGCAAAGGCTTCCGCCAAATCGCCGCCCTGGTATTGGCCGTCATCAAACGGTACCGACGCCTCGTCATAGAGCGAGTCATCGAGCGTGATTCCCGTCGCCGCCTGGAGGTCGGCGAGCGCGGCGGCGAGCGCGCTGGCGCTCGACGGGTTGTTGAGGTCGTTGAGCGTGAAGACGCCGTCGCCGTCGAGATCGAACACGTCGACGAAGCTGCTCGTGCCGATGTCGGGAAGCTCCCCCTCGTTCACCCACAGGTTGTTCACCAGGTCCGGGTGGTTGTAGTCGATCCCGGTGTCTACGAAGCCCACGATCACCTCGCGGCTACCCTCCGCCGCGTAGAGGTCCCAGGCGTCCTCCACGCCGATGTCCGCGAGGAAGGCGGCCTCGGCATCGACGTAGTAGGGGTCGTCGTGGAGTGTGGCATCGTGCCCCGCTGGCCGGAGAAGCGGGTCGAGGGTGGCGAAGGCGACGAGCGGCGAGGCGCGATATTGGACGAGCTTCGCGAGGATACCGCCCCAGTCCGTACCCGCGAACTCGAGCACGCGCAGGCCGGTCTGCCGCGACATCACCTCCCGCGCGCCCGTGGCCACCTCCCAGCTTTCCACCTCCGCGGCCGTGGCCTCTGGGTCGAAGCGGACGAGGAGCCGCCGCTCGTGGAACTCGAAGCGCGCGGGCTCGGCCACGAGCTGCGCGTCGAGTTCGGTGTCGACCGCCACGACCGAAGCGCCCACGGCGACATCGGAGTCGGGCTCGGTGTCGAGCACGAGTTGCAGACCGGTACGCCCGCCCGGGGTGATGACCGGCAGGCTCCCCTCGGGCAAGAACCGGACGACGGCCGAGCCGGCGGCCGCCTGCAGCGAGGGCCCGAAGAGGATGGGAAAGCTACCGCCAGGCGCCTCCGCCAGCCCGGCGCTGACGCCCACTCGCACGTCCTGCACCTGCCCGGGCGGGAGCCAATACTGACCGGCAAAGCGCGGGAACTCCCCGGTGACCGCGTAGAACCACACCGGCACTGGCCCGGTGGCGACCGTGAGGTACTCGGGCGGTTGCAGCTGCCCGTTGACCAGGCGCCGGTGCCTCACCTTGATCTCGTCGATGAAGACGCGCAGCTTGCTCGCGCCCGAGAAGGCGCCCGATGTCGCGTGCTCCAGCTTCAAGTTCAGGACCAGAAGGCCATCGGTGGGCGGATCCGGGACGATCGACGGCTCCTCCACGATACAGCCGGCGGCCAAGAGGCCAGTCGCGAGCCAAAGGCGTCGTGAGTGGTGGGTGCCGGGTGCCGGGTGCCGGGTGCCGGGTGAAAGTACATCATCTCGCCCTCAGTGCAAGCTCATCGTACTGCGCTCAGGCGTCAGCCGCAAGTACGCTCTGCATCCTTCGCCCTTCACCCACGCCACGCGAAACCCGCGCGGTCGTAGCCCAGGCCCGCTAGGCTCGCGCCGTGCTGCTCACCATGCTCGCCTGCGACCCCGAGCCCCCCGAGGGCTGCGCCTTCTCGTCGATGGCCACGGCGCCGGAGTCCGCCAGCACCTGCCCCGCCGACGCGGGCGACTACGACCCGGTGGCGATGGGCCCGGCGCCGCTGGTGGTGATGTTCACCGTCGACACGCTCAATCGCGCCTACCTCGACGGTCGCCACCCGGACTGGGACATCACCCCCCGGCTCGACGCCTTCTTCGCCGAGTCGGCGTACCTGCCCGAGGTGGTGTCCGTCCGCAGCCTCACCGGCGTGGCGCTCAGTTCCCTGCTCACCGGCCGCTACCCGCGGGCGCACGGCGTGCGCGACCACGCCGAGCAGGTGGGCACCACCATCGAGACCCTCCCCGAGCACCTCGCCTCGGGCGGCTACGCCACCCGCGCCTTCATCTCCAACCAGTGCTGGGTGATCGACGGCAAGGTCGACGAGCTCACCTGCCGATGGAACCGGCAGGACGAGTCCGAACAGGATCTCAAGGACGAGGAGCTGGTCACGAGCTTCACCCGCGCGCTGGACCAGCTGAGCGGACCCACTTTCCTCTGGATTCACCTCGTGGATCCCCACACGCCCTACGACGCGCGCGAGCCCTACTACGACACATTCCACCCCGAGCCCCCGGCCGGCGACTTCGACCCGGGGGTGGAGGGTGCGCTCGCCGACGTCAACCTCGGGGAGCGCAGCATCACCCCGGAGGAGCACGCGCAGGTGGAGGCGGCCTACGCCTCGCAGGTGGCGCTGGTCGACGCCCAGTTCGGCGAGGTGCTCGACGCGCTGTCGTCGCGGGGCCTCGACGACGCGATTGTCGTCTTTGGCGCCGACCATGGCGAGGAACTGGGCCTGCACAGCCACTACTACTGGCATTCTTGCTCCACCTTCAACGCGTCGCTCATGCTGAGCTTCGCCATCCGTGCTCCCGGGCGCCTCGCGGGCGGCGCGGTGATGGCGAGCCCGGTGTCGAGCACCGACATCGCGCCCACCGTTGCCGAGCTGGCGGGCCTGCCGTGGGACAACGACATCGACGGCACCTCGCTGGTCGGCGACTTCCGCGCCTGCCGCGAGCCCACGCGACCGGCCTACTTCGAGCGCGCCACCGAGGCGGCCGGCATGGTGGTGGAGGGCCACAAGCTGGTGCTCGAGCCCGAGGGCTGGACCAGCGCCTGCGAGCCCTACACCGACGACATCCCCTACGTGATGGCCCGGGAACAGCTCTACGACATCGAGTCCGACCCCGACGAGTGTACCAACCTGGCCGAGGATGAACCCGCGATGTTCAGCGAACTACGTGGACAACTCTGCGACTGGGTGCTCGCCACGCCCTGGGTGGCCACCAACAACGAGCGAAACCCGGTGGTCCGCGCCTGCGGGGGCTGAGATCGCGAGATAGCGCCGCGGCCATGCAAATCGCCGCCGCCACCGTCGTCGCCTTCGACTACACCCTCACCGACGGCGATGGCGCCGTCATCGACCAGTCGCCCCCGGGCGAGCCGCTGAGCTACCTCCATGGTGCCGGCAACATCGTCCCCGGCCTGGAGCGCCAGCTCGAGGGCCTCGTCGTGGGCGACGCGCGCACCTGCGTGGTGCCACCGAACGAGGGCTACGGCCTCGCCACCAACCAGGGCATCCGCGTGCCCCACGCCGAGTTCCCCGGCGAGATGGAACCCCAGGTGGGCATGGCGGTGGGCGCCACCGGTCCCGACGGCAAGACGGTCCCCCTGTTCATCAAGGGCGTGACCGACGAGGAAGTTTTCCTCTCCTTCGACCACCCGCTCGCCGGGGTCACGCTCCACTTCGCGGTGGCCATCCGCTCGATCCGGGCCGCCACCGACGAGGAGCTGGCTCACGGCCACCCGCACGGCCCGGGCGGCGGTCACCACCATGGTCACGACCACGGGTAGTCAGTCCTCGGCCCACTGCCCGCCGGTGAGCCCCGAGTCCCAGCTCCCGATGCCGAGGTAAGCGAGGTTGAGGTAGCCACGCGAGGCGTCGACCGCCGCCTCCCAGCTGATCTCGGTGTCGATGACACCCTTGAACAACTTCAGGCGGAACAGGCGCACTTCGAGCCCGGTCGTACCGTGGAGGCGGCCGGAAGCCAGCGCCGTGCGCGTGGGCTCGAAGTAGCTGCCCGCCCGCACCCGCAGGCGCCGGGGGACGGCCTCCACCTCGAAGCCCAGGTGGGGTGTCACGGTGAGGTTCTTGCCCCGGCGAACGCCCTCGCCCTCGAGGGCGGTCTCCAGCGCGTAGCCATCCTCCACGGCGCCGTCGATGGTGAGATCGCCGGCCACGCGCACCGGGCGAGGGGGCGCGTGCTCGGCGTCGGTCCAGCCCACGCCGAGCGCGAGGTGCCAGGGCATCACCGCCGCCTCGATGGGGTAGGGGCTGCCGCCCTCGGTGGGCACGGCGCGCACCTCGGAGCGGAAGGTGCCGCCGAGGTTCCAGCCGTCCCACAGTCGCGACGCGAGCACCCCCACCTCGCCGCCCTGCCCGGTCCAGTCGAGCGTGTTGCCGTCGCGCTCCCCGTGGACCGCGAGCGCGCGAGCGCCGAGCGCCACCGCCACCTTGCCGTCGTCGTAGCTCCCCCCGGCAGCGAGGTGTCCCTCGGTGACGTTGATGAGCGCGCTGCCGAAGCGGTATTCCAGCCCCGAGTACACCAGTCCCCCGCCGAAGTTGCGCCAGAAGCCGGCCACCCCGAGGTTGGCCATGCCGCCGGTCTTCGGCCCCACCTCGCCCAGGTTGGCCACGTCTGTCGCTTTCTCCGGGCCGAGCGCCAGCTGAGTGAACGCGAGTGACACTCCCCAGGTGCGCGTCTGCTCGATGCGGCGGTTCACCGGCGCGGCCGGGTTGAAGAAGGTGCCGTTGGCGCCGCGGGCGAAGCCGAGCCCGGCGCCGCCCATGGCGGTGATCTCGGCCGGGGCGAGCACCACCAGCCGGGTGGTGTCGATCACCGGCTCGGCGGCGAGGGCGAGGGAGAAGAGCAGCACCGGGGGGGAGGTATCCGCGCCGCGGCGAACTGTCGGCTATGCTACGGCCATGCCCATCAGCCCCGAGGAACTCGCCCGACGCCTGGAGGAGGCGGTGCGCGTGCGCCGGAAGCTCCGCGAGGCCACCCGGGCGCTCCAGGCGGCGGGCGACGCCATCCGGAAGCAGCGTGAAGCCGAGCCTCGACGACCCGATCCAGCTCGCGATCCTCGCTGAGCGGGCCCTGCGCGGCCGGCCGCACGGTCTCTACGGGGGACTGGCGCTGGCGGTCTACGGCGAGCCCCGGGAAACGCGCGACGCCGACGTGGCCGTGCTTGACTGCGCGCCCGACACCGTCACGCGCGAACTCGGCGCGCTGGGCATCGAGACGACCGTGAGCTTCAACGGCGTGCCCTTCGGCGGACTGCTGATCAGTCGCGTGGTGGTGTACTCCGAGGCGCGCGAGGGCCTGAACACCCTGGATCTCGTGCAGCCCGCCGACGCCGAGTACGGGCGGCGAGCACTCGCGCGAACAGTCACGGCCCCGCTCGCGGGCGAGCCCGTGTCGATCGTCAGCCCCGAGGACTTCGTGATCCTCAAGCTCCTCTCCACGCGCGATCGCGACCTCGAAGATGCGGCCTGCGTACACAATCGCTGTCGCGACATCCTCGACCACCGACTCGTCGCCGCCGAGGTGACCCTCCTCGACGCCGCCCTGCCGGGGCTGGGTCTCGCGGCCAAACACGCGCGTTGCGTGGTGCTAGCGGGCAGCTGACCCGCGCGAGGCCGAGCTGCCGAGGAATCGCAAATGTCAAGAAAATGTCAATTGCCCCCCCCCCCGGGGATTGACGGACCGTCGCGACGCGCAGTACTCTCACGTCGCGACCAAGGAGTCTCGTCATGAAGAACTGGACAGGAATGAACGTGTTCCAGTGGGAACACTCTCGGCGGTGGGATCTCGCCCCCGGTGCCAACGAGTTCGTGCGAGCCGAGGGCGCGCTGATGCTCCCCGGCTTCGTCACCCTCAGCGTGTTCTTCCGCCGCGCCTCGCAGACCGCGAGCACCGTCGAGCTGGCGCTGTGGACGGCCCCGCTCTACACTCGCCCCCTCGACGAGGACAACTTCACCAACAACCCCGGCCAGTACCTCTTGCCGCTCACCCTCCAGCCGGCCACCGGCCTGCAGATGACGGGCACCGGCGCGCAGGTGTTCGGCGCCCGCCTCCAGCCGGAGCAGGCGGTGGGGTCGCTGATCTTCTGGCAGCTCAAGAACACCGGAGGCGCCCAGTCGGTGATCGTGGGCGACATCTACGTGGTGCCCAACCACGCGGGGAGCATGATGCTCACCGACGTCCGCCGGACGATCGACGCGGGCAGCGGGCCGAGTCACGGCAACCTGGCCCGCGCCTCGTTGCGGCAGGGGTAGCCGGTGGCGTGGGTGGAGCGACCAGCCCGCGACGACCTCGAGCGCGCGGTCGGGTACGTCCAGTACGTGGCCGCCGAGCAGATGGACGGCCGCGACGCGATCGTGTTCCGGCTGGAAGAGTACGGCGGGCTCGGGCAGATCACCCGCACGGGCGAGCGCGCCTACGACTCCACGTCGAGAAAATACGCCATCTACCTCGATGTCGGCACCACGGTCGCCCTCGCCCAGCTCCAGCTCCTGCGCGACGCGATGGTGCATGGCTACGTGGTGGCCCTGTACTTCCTCGACGACACCGACGACAGCGGGCGCGACGACCCCACGGGCTTCAGGTTCGCCTACGAGGTGATGGTGGTGCCCGTCACGCTCGACGAGGAGCTGGTCACGGAGGGGAGTTTTCCGTGGTAGCGCTTGAGGATGCGGCGCGCCGCCGAGCGAACACATGAGTGTCACACTTCGGATGCGGCATTGGTACCTTGTGGACGAGCGGGATCAACACCCCTGGGCCGACGCCGGCGTGGGTGACGGGTGGATGCTCGACCCGCTAGCACAACTCCCAACACCCGAGGAGAGAATAGCGAAATACCATCAGCAGGCCGCCGACATCTGGTCCGCACAGGGAATCCGGCTCGTCGTGGCTAGCGTGCTTCCATTCCCGTTCCCCACGCTGGACGTGTCGGCGGAAGATGAACAGTGCCTTGGCAGTTGGCTCTGGCGACGGGACCAGCAGCACATCGATGTCTTCTGGGTCGGATCTCGAGGCAGCACCGGCACAGGGCTCGGGGTGGCCCTGCTCTCTCGCTACGAGTTCAGCGAGGCCGGCAGCCAGAGAGCTCCTGACGGAACGCTGACTGAGATCGCTGCGGGATGGCGCGAGCAGTGTGCGCTCGTGGTGGCCAGTGGCCGAAATCCTGCGCTCGCGGGAAAATACCACGTACCGGCAACAGAACTGTGCGGGATTGTGCTGGCTCACGAGCTGGGCCACCTCCTTGGACTACCCCACGTGCTGTCTTCCGGTGAAGGAGACGAGGAGTTTCAAGCGGCGGCCCTCGACCCGTTCCCGAACGACATCCCAACCGCGGGCACGCGAGCCGAAGACCTGAACGTGATGACGTACTGGTCCGTGGCCCACGCCCCAGATTTGGGCGAGGGGGAGCCAACGCCCGAGCAGATTAGGGTCACGCGTTCCCAACGATTGCGCTCGCTGGCTACAACTGCACGCCGAACGAACTTCTACTTCCACGTGAGCACGCTGAGCGAAATCATCGAAGCGACGAATCGGAGCACCGGACACGCGGAAGTCGTTGCCGAGGTGAGGTCACTCGGGTTCCACAACCCGACTTTTACTCCCTGCTTCCTCGCGGAGCTCTATGCCGCTGTTGGGTGAGCCAACTACTGAGGACCAGCCTGAGGCAGGCGACCACCTGTCCTTCCGAGTGGGCGCGGGCGCGGGAGTCTGCCTCCAGCCTGAACGAACCGCGTTTGCCGACGGTTACGATTGGAGTCAGGCGGCCGCTGTGGTCGGCTGCGGCCAGCTCGATCTCGCCATCGAGGCTGGCCGCTGGGCCGCCGGACTCCACGCCACGGCCGCGCCGTGGAGCCTCTCCGAGCCACTGATGGTAGGCATCGCCGTGGAGCGAGCCCTCGCGTGGCCTCCCCCCGGGCCCCTTGATGCCGCCGTCACTTTGCGGTACGGGGTGCTGGCGAGCACCTACCAGGCCGGGTCGTGGGCCACCTGGGTCGTTCCCGTCGACGAGCCGCCCACCGCCGAAATCATCGAGAACTATGCTGAAGTCGGCGGGGAGGTGAGATGGAGGATCGCACCGGGGGTACGCGCCAACGCCGGGTTGCATCTCGGGCTCGTGGTCACGGCACCCCAGCCCTACGTGACCGCCAGCGACGCGGGCGAGACGGCCTCGCGCTGGGCATTCAGCCCCTCGGGGCGGGGTTCCGTCGGGCTGCAATGTCTGATTCCCGTTCGTTGATGGTGATGGGCGGGCAAGCTAGCCTTCTCGCCTCCTGCGACTTCGCCGAGCGCCACCGCCACCTTGTCGTCGTGGTAACTCCCCCCGGCGGCGAGGGCGAGGGCAACGATCACGGAGGGGGAGGTATCCGCGCCCCGCCCACGTTCGCGGCGGCAAGTCAAGGGGACCGCCGGGTCCGGCCGAGCTACCGCCGCGGAACGCGGCTTTCACGGCGGCAAGTCAAGGGGACTGCCGGGTCCGGCCGAGTTGCCGCCGCAGAACGCGGCTTTCGCGGCGGCAAGTCAACGGCACCGAGAGGTCCGGTCGAGTTGCCGCCGCGCCACGCGGCGCCGCCGGGGTCCCCGCCTGCGCACGAGTCCGCCGGGCGAGTCGCCTGGAGGAGGCGGTGCGCGTGCGCCGGAAGCTCCGCGAGGCCGAGAGTCGACGACCCTAGGGGCACCTGACCCTCAACTTCCCCCATCCCGGGGATACCGAGCCACCTCCATGTCGCCCTCGACCGACCTCGCCGCCGAGTCGCCCGACCAGCCACGCGCCGTCGCCCGCCCGGGATGCTCCGTCGAAGCAGGCGGCTGGTTTCCCACCGAGGGGGTCCTGACCATCGGGGGTGAGAGGTGGCACCGCGCCGCCGACCCCGCCGTCGTGGCCGGCCTGCGCGTGCAACTCGACCTCGATCCCTCCGGCCTGTCGATCTCAGCGGCGGCAAGGCGGACGCTGACCCTCGTGGCCGACGCGGACTGGACGGTCGTGGCCGGGCTCGGTGGTGACCTCGTGCAGCGCGGGCCCTTCGGCCTCTCGGCGGGACTCATGGTGGGCGCAACCCACGAGACCTGGCAGACGGCGATACCCGTCGCGCTGTTAGTGGAAAACCCTGCGCCCACCTACGCGAGTTGGCTGCCGCTGGCCGAAGGCTGGGTCACGCTTGCCTGGCCGCGGCAGTCCGTGTTCCAGGGCGTCGCCCGAGGCGGCCTCGGCCTGGCCACGGTGGTCGACGTTGGCGACGAGTGGTCCTCGGGGTGGAGCGCCCTGCTGGTACCGGGGGCGGCGTTCACCCTTGGCGTCAACTACGTCGCCGGACACCGGCGCCTGCCCTGAGCCGCGGCGCCGTTCCCGAGCACGACTAGCCCTCAACTTCCCCCCGCGCTGACCGATACCCCCGGCGATGGCCTCCGCCTCCGCCGCCCGTCCCGCCGCCGTGCCCTTCGCGGGCATCCGCGCCAACGCGGACGCCCTGCTCGCCCTCGGCGTGTTCGCCGTGGTGGCGATCATGATGGTGCCCCTGCCGCCCATCGTGCTCGACCTCATGCTGGCCGGCAGCATCACCCTCTCGCTGCTCGTCTTCCTCGTCGCCATCTACACGCGCCGGCCCGTCGAGTTCAGCGTGTTCCCCACGGTGTTGCTCGTCACCACCGTGTTTCGCCTCTCGCTCAACGTGGCGAGCACCCGGCTCATTCTCACCCACGGCTCCGAGGGCACCCACGCCGCCGGGCACGTGATCGAGGCGGTGGGCAACTTCCTCATCGGCGGCAACGCGCTCGTCGGCTTCATCGTCTTCTGCATCCTGGTGACCATCAACTTCATGGTGGTGACCAAGGGCGCCGGGCGCGTGGCCGAGGTGGCAGCGCGCTTCACCCTCGACGCGATGCCGGGCAAGCAGATGGCGGTCGACGCCGAGCTCAACGCCGGCCTCATCGACGAGAAGACCGCCAAGCGTCGCCGCGCCGAGGTGGCCCGCGAGGCCGACTTCTACGGCGCGATGGACGGTGCCAGCAAGTTCATCAAGGGCGACGCGATCGCCGCGATCATCATCACCCTCATCAACATCGTGGGTGGCATCATCATCGGCGTGGTGATGGACGACCTCGACGTCGTCACCGCGCTGTCAAACTACACCATCCTCACCATCGGCGACGGCCTCGCCTCGCAGTTCCCGGCGCTCATCACCTCCGCCGCCGCCGGCATGCTCGTCACCCGCGTCAACGACGTGGAGGACAACACCCTCGACAACCAGATCGGCCACCAGCTCCTCGGCAACCCGCGGGTGATCGCCATCCTCGCGGTGCTGGCAAGCTTCTTCGTGTTCGTCCCCGGCTTGCGACTGGTGTTCGCCATCATCGCCGTGGCCCTCGGCGCCCTCGCCTACGCGCTCCGCAACCAGGCGCCGGTGGCCAGCGCGGCGGCCGACGACGCACCGGCCGCCCCCGCCGAGACCCCCATCGAAGACCTGCTCAAGGTCGACCCGGTGGTGATCGAGCTGGGCCTCGACCTGCTGTACCTCGGCGACGAGCAGAAGGGGGGCCAGCTGGTGCAGCGCATCCAGCAGCTTCGCCGCCAGGTGGCCAGCGACCTCGGCCTCGTGCTCCCCACCTTCCGCCTGCGCGACAACGTGCGCCTCGGCGCCGGGCAATACCGCATCCTCTTGCGCGGGGAGACCATCGGGCAGGGAAACGTGGTGTCGCGACAGAACCTCGCCCTCGACCCCGGGACGGCCACCGCGCCGCTGAAGGGCACCGAGGGCAAGGACCCGGTGTTTGGTATGAAGGGCTACTGGGTGCCCGACGCGATGCGCCTCAAGGCGCAGTCGCTCGGCTACACCGTGGTCGACGTGCCCACCGTGCTCACGACGCACCTCGACGACCTCGTGAAGCGCCACGCCCACGAGCTGTTCGGCCGCCAGAACCTCGCCGACGCGCTGGAACGGGTGTCGCAGTCCAACCCCAAGCTCGTCGAGGAGCTCACGCCCGATCCGCTCCCCCGCAGCGCCGTGCTGCGCGTGTTCCGCAACCTCATCGCCGAGGGCGTGGGCGTGCGCGACACGCAGGGCATCCTCGAGGCGCTCTCCGAGTTCGCCCCCCGGACGCGTGACCCCGACGTGCTCACCGAGTTCGTCCGCGCCCGCCTCGCCCGCGCCGTGACCGCCCGCTTCACCGGCGACGACGGCGTGCTCCGCTACATCGGCCTCGCCGCCGACGCGGAAGACGCGGTGAGCCGTGGCCTCCAGGGCAACGACGGCGGCGCGATGTCCTTGGTGCTCGACCCCGACACCACCCGCAAGCTCTTCGCGGCGCTGCGCCACCAGGTGGAGTCCTACTCGGGCCCCGGGGAGGTGGTGCTGCTCGTGCCGCCGCTGGCGCGCGGGCCGATGCGGCGGCTCATCGAGAAGGCGCTGCCGCGGGTGCCGGTGATGTCGCCGAGCGAGATCGTCCCCGGCACCGGGCTGGAGCGCGCCGGCGAGTTGTCGCTGCGGCCGCTCAAGTCCGCCGCGTCCTGACCGATAGCGAGACCGAACAGGAACCCGGAGGCCACCCCCGTGATCCGCGCCTACGCGAAAAACGCTGAACGCAGGGTAGAGGGCATGACCAAGGAGGAGGCCTGCGCCGCCTTCGGGCCGAAGATCCTCGCCATCGCCCGCCGGGTGTACACGCAGGTGCGCGACGACGCCGGGGTGGGCCTCGACGACCTCGTGAGCTTCGGGGTGCTCGGGCTGCTCGAGGCCTTCGATCGCTACACCGAGGGCCACGGCATCGAGTTCCCCACCTTCGCCGAGTACCGCATCCGGGGCGCGATGCTCGACGCGCTCCGCACCATGGACACCTTCACGCGCCGCCGCCGCGACACCGCGCGCAAGCTCAAGGCTGCGACCGAGAAGGCCCGCGAGGGCGCCGGCCGCGAGCCCACCGCCACCGAGATCGCCCGCGCCATGGGCGCGAGCCTCGAGGAGTACTGGCTCGCCTGCGACATCGCCACGCCGGTGTCGCTGGTGCCCATGGAAGAGCAGCTCGACACCGACGGCCACATCCGCACCGCGCTCACCGCGCCGAGCCACAGCGAGCTGCCGAGCCACATGGTGGCGGAGGAGCTTCGCGGCGCCCTGCGCAACGCCATCGCCGCGCTGCCCGAGCGGGAACGCCAGGTGACGATGCTCTACTACGGTCGCGACATGAACCTCGCCGAGATCGGGGCCACGCTGGGGGTCACCCCCTCCCGCGTGTGTCAAGTGCTCTCGATGGCGCGCGGCAAGCTGAAGGCGGCGCTCGCGGAGCTGGTGGACGGCGAGACCTTCGACGCGATGAGGGCCTCCGGATGAAAGACATCTACATCGCACTCTCCGGCGCCACCGCCGCCTGGAACCAGCTCTCCGGCATCGCCAACAACGTGGCCAACGCCCGGACGCAGGGCTACCGCGAGGGCCGCGCCACCTTCGCCCTCGCCGAGGACGGCGGCGGGCACTACGCCCAGTCCGGCCAGGGCGCCTACTCCACCGCCGACGGCGCGCTGGAGAACGACGGCATCGACACCCACCTCGCCCTGCGGGGCGACGGCTTCTTCGCCCTGCAGGACGGCACCTACACCCGCGACGGCAGCTTCCAGCTCGACGCCGAGGGCACGCTGGTGAGCGGCGACGGCGTGCCGGTGATGGTGGAAGGGGGCCCGCTCCAGTTGCAGCCCGGCGAGACCCTCGCCGTGGGACCGGACGGCACGGTGAAAGGCTCCCGCTCCGGCGACCTGGGCAAGATCGACATCGTGAGCCTGACCGGACCCGCGCCGCTCGGCGGCAATCGCTGGGCCGGCAGCGCCGGCGAGACCCCGGAGGGCACGAGCGTGGTGCAAGGCGCGCTCGAGGGCAGCAACGTCGATGCCATGCGCGGCATGGTGGAGATGATGGAAGCCAGCCGCTTCTTCGAGGCCCAGCAGAAGGCCATCCAGGCTAGTGACGAACTCCACCAGCGGCTCAACCGCATCGGGGGCAGCTAATGCGTGCGCTCTACACCGCGGCCACCGGCATGCGGGCCTTCCAGACCAAGATCGACAACATCGCCAACAACCTGTCGAACGCGAACACCACCGGCTACAAGAAGGTGCGCGAGTCTTTCGAAGACCTCGTCTACCAGAAAGTGGGCTTCCAGGGCGGCGAGGAGGGCGCGAGCACGCCCAACCCGATGCAGGTGGGCTCCGGCGTGCGGCTCCAGGGGCTCGTGCGCGACATGAGCATGGGCGCGGTGAGTGTCACCAACAACTCCACCGACATGGTGATCGACGGCCCGGGCTTCTTCGTGGTGGAAACGCCGTCCGGGGAGGAACGTTTCACCCGCGACGGGCACCTCCGCGTGGATGGCGAGGGCAACCTCGTCACCCAGGGCGGCGACCGCCTCGCCCCCGGGATCACCGTGCCGAGCGGCTACTCGCTCGTCGTTGGCTCCGACGGCAACGTGACCGCCACCGCGCCGGACGCCTCGGAAACGGTCACCCTCGGCACCATCGAGCTGGCGATGTTCGCCAACCCCGGCGGGCTCGAGGCCGCTGGCAGCAACCTCTTCCGCGCCACCGAGGCGAGCGGCGAGGCCCAGCGCACCACCCCCGGCGAGGACGGCGCGGGCGGCATCGTCCAGGGGGCGCTCGAGGGCAGCAACGTCGACGTGGCCGAGGAACTGGTGGGCATGATCACCGCGCAGCGCAGCTACGAGCTGTCGTCGAAGGTGATCCAGGCCGCCGACGAGATGATGCAGACCACGGTCAACCTGAGGCGGTGATGCGTAGCTCTGCCGCCGATCTCTTCCCCATCCTCGTGCTCGCCGGGGCCTGCGCGCCCACGCCGGCCGAGGCGGTGGAGCCCAGCGTCGCCATCGGCGCGGCGGTGGCGGAGCGACTCGGGATCGGCGCGGCCGACGTGGAAGTGGGCAAGGTGGACATCAGCGGCCCCGGCGACCTCGACTGGACGGTCGAGCTGCCGCGCTACGGGACCGTCACCGGTCGAGTGCCGGTGACACTGAGCGCGTCGAGCGAGGGCCACCCCGTCCGGTTCCGGGTGACGGTCCCCGTCGATGCCTGGCTCAGCGTCCCCGTGGCCCAGTCCGACACCCTCCCCGGCCACGACCTCGTGCTGGGCACGGCGCGCGTCCGCGCCACCATCCTCGGCGCCGAGAAGCCGGTGGACCCCGCGCTCCAGTGGGAAGCGTCCACCACCCTCGCCCGGGGACAGCCGGTCACCACGCTCCGCGCCCGCCTCGCGCCCAGCGCCCGCGAGGGCGCCAGTGTCACGCTGATGGCCACGCGCGGGGCGGTCACCATCCGCGCCCCGGGGCGCCTCGAGGGCGATGCCTTCGAGGGGCAGCCGGTGGCGGTCACCAACCTTGCAACCAAGACCATGCAGTCCGGCACCTACCGGGGCGGCATGGTGATCCTAGGGGGTTCCTGATGTCAATCCTCTTCCTCATCGCGTGTGCCGCGACCGGCGCCAACTCGGCGGGGGCCGCGCCCCCGGTGCCCCCGGAGATGCTCGCCATGCAGGCGCCCGCGCCCGCGCCGCCCCCGGGCAGCCTGTACAGCGACGTGGGCGGCCGCGCCCTCATCGGCATGGACAACAACGCCCGTCGCGTGGGCGACCTCGTGACCGTCCTGGTGAACGAGGCCGACAGCACCAGCATGAGCGCCAACACGGCGCTGTCGCGCAGCTCGAGCACCAACGCGGAGATCTCCGCGCTGTTCGGCCTTCGCCGCATGATCCTCGACGCCAACCCCAACATGGGCGGCACCCTCGGCCTCGGCGGCAGCAGTGGCAGCCAGACCACGGGCGACGGGGAAACGTCACGCCAGGGCAGCCTCAGCGCCGTGCTCACCTGCAAGATCACGCAGGTATTGCCCAACGGCAACCTTCAGATCTGGGGACAGAAGGAAATCCGCGTGAACGGGGAGATCCAGTACCTCACGCTCACCGGCGAGATCCGCCCCCGCGACCTGCGCCTCGACAACACCGTGCAGAGCTCGTTGATCTTCGGTTCCAAGGTGGAGTTCACCGGCCAGGGCGACCTCGCCAGCCAGCAGCGCCAGGGCTGGGGCACCGCGGTGACCAACGCCATCTGGCCGTTCTAACTTAGTTCCCTTCGCCCCGCACCGCGGGGAGAAGGTGCCCGGAGGGCGGATGAGGGGTGCCCGCAATAACGTCCCCCGATGCTCCTCCTGCTCGCCTGCGTCACCGCCGACAACGGCGCCGACCCGCTCGTCGACGACACCGCCACGCCGCCGGGCGGCGACACCGCCGCCGAGATGGGCGGCGCCGACCCGCTCAGCCTCGCCGCCGAGGTGAGCGAGGCCGAGATCCTCGCCACCATCACCGACCTCGCCGCGCTCGGCACCCGCCACTCGTACAGCGAGGGCGACGAGCTGGCCGCCGCGTACCTCGTGGATCGGCTCGAGGCCTACGGCCTCGTGGTCGACCAGCTCCCCTTCGAGATCGACGAGGGGGTCACTGGGCTGAACCTCGTGGCCCGCAAGGAGGGCGTGGAGTCGCCGAGTGTCGTCTACGCCTTCTCGGCCCACTACGACAGCACCAGCGACGACCCGCTGGTGAGCGCCCCCGGCGCCGACGACAACGCCTCCGGGGTGGCCGCCGTGCTGGAGGCGGCGCGCATCCTGTCCAGTCGCGACACGCGGGCCTCGGCGTGGTTCGTGCTCACCGCCGGCGAGGAACAAGGCGCGCTCGGCTCGCTGGCGCTGGCCGAGGCCTGGCAAGACGAGGGCGCCGATATCCGGGGCGTCATCGCCCCCGACATGATGGCCTACTGGCCGCTCGGCGACGGCGACGCCTTCGACATCCTCGGCGACGAGGCCAGCGAGCCCCTGGTCAACGACATGGCGCGCGTGGCCGACGAGCTGGGCGTGGCCAACAAGACGTGGATCGAGCACCGTTACTGCTACGGCGACGACCACACCTACTACCAGGACGCCGGCTTCCCCGCGATCTCGCCGATGGATTGCGTGGAGGCCCACAACGTGCGCGACTCCGGCGAGGACACGCCGCACTACCACAAGACCACCGACACGGTCGACACCCTGTACCTGCCCTTCACCGCCCGGGTGACGCAGGTGACGACGGTCACCTTCGCCGGCTGGGTGGGGCTGGCGGAGTAGCCGGTGTTTCCCTACCACGACTTCCTCCCCCCCACCCTGCTCGACGCGCTCCACGGCGCCGCCGAGCCCGTCCCCGGCGTGGACGGCCTCCGCGTGGCCCCCGGGCTCCAGTCGGAGTTTCCCCGGCTACAAAACGCCGACGTGCTGGCCCTCGTGGTGTCGGTCTACAACGAGGTGGCCGCCGAGCTCGCGGCCGTCTTGCGCCAGCGGGAACTCGACCGCGCCTTCGTCGACGCGGGCACGCTCGAACTCGTTGCCGCGAACGCGGGGATTGCGATCGAGAGCCCGGCCTACCGGACGGTGATCGGCGAGCGCGACGCCCGCAGCCGCGTGGTCGTGGGTCCCGGCCCCGGCGTGGCGTTGCCCGCCCCGGTCACGGTGCCCGCCGCCCTCCAGGGCCCCCAGGTGACCCTCTTCGGCCCGCCCGACTCGGCGCGCATGGCCATCAACGCGATGAACGCGCTGCACCGCGTGCGACCAGGGGAGCCCGCCATCGTCGCGGAGCTCGTCGACAGCTCCGGTGCCGTTCCCCGGTGGGGCGCCGACAGTGAAGACAGCAAGACCCCCCTCGCCCGCGACCTGCTCGCCGCCAGCGAGAACCTCGCGCGCTGCATCGACGGCACCCTGGAGGTCCGCGACGGCGCGCGCCACTACACGCTCGCGCCCCACCAGCGATCCATCCCCATCAAGCGCGTGGCCGGCCTCGCCCTGCCCGACGGCAGCCACCTGTTCAACCGGGAGCCCCTCCCCCTGCACCTCGTGGAGCTGGTGCAACACGCCGCGTTGAACCGGGATCGTCCCGAGGCGCTGGTGTACTACATTCCCAAGCTGGAGAACGAGGAAGAAGCGGCCTACCTCGCGAGCCTGCTCGCCTGCACCGAGCGCCACCTCGGGCTCCCGGCCGGCACCATCCGCGTGCTCCTCGTCTTCGAGAACCCGAGGGCGATCTTCCGCATCCGCGAGATGGCGACGGCGCTGCACCCGTGGTTTCTCGGGGGCAGTCTCGGCTGGCACGACTTCCTCGCCTCCACGGCGCGACTGTTCAAGAACGACCCCGGCTACCGCATCCCGGTGAAGGCCGACCCCAACATCGTGATTCGCAACATCCGCGAGTCGCATCGCATCCTCGTGCGCGACCTCGGGCCGATGGGCGCGCTCAAGATCGGGGGAATGTACGGGGTGTTGCCCACCGAGGGCGACCCGGCCTCGTACGCGGTGTCGATCGTCGGATTCGTGCGCGACGTGACCACCCAGCTCAAGCGCGGCCTCGACGGCTACTGGGTGGCTCACCCCGACTTCGTCCGCATCGGCATCGCGCTGGTCGAGGCCTGGCGCCAGGGCCCCGCCATGGTCGACGCGCTCGTACGCGCGCTGGTGCCGGCCGAGGAGGTAGACCGTTGCCTCGCCTTCGTGCACGCCCCCGACCCGCCCGGGCTCGACGAGGCCGATCCCCGCTACCCGCGCGCCGTGCTCGCCGCCGAGCGAGGCGCCTCCGAGGTGATCGCCAACGACCACCCCGACGAGGTGCGCTACAACTTGTTCCAGGCGCTGCAATACCTCTGCGACTGGCTCGCCGGGCGCGGCTGCGTGGCGCTCCCCGCCACGATGAAAGACGCCTCGGGCCAGCCGGTGTTCGTGCGGGTGATGGACGACCTCGCCACCACCGAGCGCAGCCGCTGGGAGCTCTGGGCCGAGGTGCACCACGGGCGGGTGCCCGTCGCCACCCTCGACCGCCTGCTCGCCGAGGAGCTGGCCTTCATCCGCGAGGGCCGTTCGACCGACACCAAGCGCACGCAGGTGGCCTGGCACCCCACGTGGTCGCCCATCGCCGCGCGGCTGCTACGCGCGATGGTGGTGACGGAAGACCCCCCCGAGTTCGTGACCCAGCTTCTCCTGCCCTTCGCGCAGCCGATGATCCGCGACGCCGCCGATCCCTGGGCCAGGGCGCGCCGGCTCTGCCCCGGGCTGTACGACTGGATGGAGATCCCCGTGTAGAATGCGCCCCCCTTCCCGCGAGCGCGCATGAGCTTCCTCCTCCTCTTGTCCCTGGGTTGCCGCGAGACCGGCGAGACCAAGTTCGTCACCGACCGCGATGAAGACGGCGTCTCCGAAGACGACGATTGCAACGACGAGGACGCCAGCATCGGCCTCCCCGGCACCTACTACGTAGACTACGATCACGACGGCTACGGCGACGACAGCACCGCCGAGAGCTACTGCGAGCGCCCCGCCGGCTACTCCGAGGTGGGCGGCGACTGCGACGACCTGGTGGCCGAGGTGTACCCCGGCGCCGAGGACACCTGCGACGGCCTCGACAACGACTGCGACGGAACCATCGACAACGGCGCCACCGCCACGATGTACTACGTGGACGCCGACCAGGACGGCTACGGCGACGACGCCAGCACCGTGTACGACTGCACCCAGCCCGAGGGCACCGCCACCGTGGGCGGCGACTGCAACGACGCCGACGCCGCCTACAACCCAGGCGCCAGCGAGAGCGACTGCGCCGACCCCAACGACTACAACTGCGACGGCTCGGTGGGCTACGACGACGCCGACGGCGACGGCTACGCCGCCTGCGAGGAGTGCGACGATGGCAGCGCCGCCGTCAACCCCGCCGCCGAGGAGAGCTGCAACGACGTGGACGACGACTGCGACGGCCTCGTCGACGACGCCGACGACACGGTGAACGGCACCCTCACCTGGTACCGCGACCTCGACGGCGACAGCTACGGCGACGCCACCACCTCCACCGCCGCCTGCGACCAGCCCGAGGGCTACGGCAGCGACAACACCGACTGCGACGACACCCGCGCCGACGTGAACCCGGCGGCCTCGGAGGTGTGCAACGACCTCGACGACGACTGCGACAGCCTCGTGGACGACGCCGACGACAGCCTCGACACCAGCACGGCCAGCACCTGGTACGTTGATGCCGACAGCGACGGCTACGGCAGCGACAGCAGCACGCTCCTGGCCTGCAACCAGCCCGGTGGCACCAGCACCCTCGCCGGCGACTGCGACGACGCCGACGCCGCCTACAACCCCGGCGCGCTCGAGGACGACTGCACCGACCCCAGCGACTACAACTGCGACGGCTCGGTGGGCTACGACGACGCCGATGGCGACGGCTACGCCGCCTGCGAGGAGTGCGACGACGGCAACGCCGCCAACAACCCGGCCGCCACCGAGAGCTGCGACGGCGCCGACAACGACTGCGACGGCACCGTGGACGAGGACGACGCCAGCGACGCGCTGACCTGGTACGCCGACGCCGATGGCGACGGCTACGGGGATGATACATCCACCACCGAGGCTTGCTCCGCGCCTTCGGGATACTTGGCCGACAACAACGACTGTGATGATACAAACGCCGATGTGTCGCCAGCCGAGGTGGAGCTGTGCAATGGCCTCGACGACGACTGCGACGGCACGGTCGACGAGGACGACGCGGGCGACAGCGCCACCTGGTACGCCGACGCCGACGGCGACGGCTTCGGCAACGCGGCGAGCAGCGTGGAGTCCTGCGCCGCGCCCAGCGGCTACGTCAGCGACAGCGAGGACTGCGATGATACTTCCGCCGATGTATCACCCGGCGATATCGAGGTTTGTAACGACATCGACGATGACTGCGATGGCACCGTCGACGAGGACAGCGCCGCCGACGCCAGCACCTGGTACGCCGACAGCGACGGCGATGGCTATGGCAACGCGGCGAGCACCACCGTCGCCTGCGACGCGCCCGCTGGCTACCTCGCCGACGACAGCGACTGCGATGATACTTCAGCCGATGTATCACCCGCCGGGACTGAGCTTTGTAACGGCATCGACGACGACTGCGACGGGAGCACCGACGAGGACAGCGCCGCCGACGCGAGCACCTGGTATGCCGACAGCGACGGCGATGGCTACGGCAACGCCGCCGCCACCGCGGAGGCCTGCAGCGCCCCGGCCGGGCACGTGGCCGACGACAGCGACTGCGATGATACTTCCGCCGATGTATCACCCGCCGGGACTGAGCTTTGTAACGGCATCGACGACGACTGCGACAGCAGCGTGGACGAGGGCGTGGAGACCACCTACTACCGCGACGCCGACGGCGACAGCTACGGCAACGCCGCGGTCACCGACGACGCCTGCTCGGCTCCCAGCGGCTACGTCAGCGACGACACCGACTGCGACGACAGCGACGCCACCAGCTACCCGGGGGCGGTCGAGAGCTACGACGGCGCCGACAACGACTGCGATGGCACCGTGGACGACACCCCTTGGAGCGGCACCGGGGCCGACGGCAGCCTCAGCGTGTCGACCAGCACCACCGTCAACGAGAGCTGGGCGGTCACCGGGATCTCGGGAGCCGTCGTCACCGTGGACGGCAGCCCGGGCCTCGCCGAGGGCGACGAGGTGTTCGTCATCAACATGCACGGCAGCGACAGCGCCTACACCAACGTCGGCAACTACGAGTTCGCGTGGGTGAACTCGGTGTCGGGGAGCAACATCACGCTCGCCGCCTCGCTGTCCACCACCTTCGGGCAGAGCAGCAACGCCGACCTGACCGACCAGGCCGTCCAGGTGGTGCGCGTGCCCCAGTACACCGACGTGACGGTGAGCAGCGGCGGCTCGATCACCGCCGAGGCGTGGGACGGCGAGACCGGTGGCGTGCTCGCCTTCCGCGCCACCGGCGTGGTGACGGTGGCCAGCGGCGGGAACCTCAACGCCGACGAGATGGGCTACTGGGCAGGCGAGACCGGCACCGCCTACAACAACGATGCCTTCCAGGGCGAGTCCTACGCCGGCGAGGGCGACGGGAACTTGCCCCCGTCGGGCGGCTACTACGGCAACTGGGCCGCAGGGTACTACCAGAACAACTACGGGGGCGGCGGCGCGATGATCACCGGCGGCGGCGGCAACTACGGCGGCGGCGCCTCGGCCGGCGCGAGCTGGACCGGGGGTAGCTACCCGGCGGCCGAGGCCGGCGACACCTACGGCGACGCGGCGCTGGCCGACCTGTTCATGGGCTCGGGCGGCGCCGGCGTGTGGTACGGCAGCAGCTACCCCGGCCCCGGCGGCGACGGCGCCGGCATCGTGTTCGTGGCCGCCAACGAGATCGTGGCCAGCGACAGCGCCGCGATCAGCGCCATCGGCGGCACCACCACGCGCTGGGCCACCGGCACCTGGACCTACGGGGCCGGCGGCGGCGCGGGCGGGAGCATCTGGCTCCTCGCCGACACGCTGACCCTCGGCAGCGCCAGCGTGGATGCGACGGGCGGCTTTGGCGAAGACACCCACATCCGCGTGGGCGGCGACGGCGGCTACGGGCGGGTGCGCCTGGACTACAACACGCTCAACGGGTACGACTACGGGAGCGGGGGCGACACCACCGAGCAGGCCACCGCCAGCGAGCCCGACGCGGGACACGCCGAGACGCCCTAGCCCAGGGTGTGCCACAACGCCCGGAAGTGGCGGCCTAGTCGTTAGATAAAACACTGGGTAAACATCAGTAGTTTGTCGCTAACGACCCCACTACGAACGACGAACCCATGGGTAGGAGTTCCACCACGCGCGTGGCTCGCTGCCGCTGAAGGCCGGCGACAAGCTCGCGGAGCACCCAGAACGCGGTGTCGTACCAGCCCATCAGCATGTGCAGGGCGGGCGTGCGGCTCAGCGCCCAG
>VGRQ01000003.1 GCA_016875315.1 Deltaproteobacteria bacterium
AACGACCGCCGCGCCAAACAAGGCGCTCTCGATCACGGTGGCGGCGCCCCGCGGCGCCACCCGAGCCCGCTCTCGGGCCGACAGGGCGAATACGGCGGGCTGAACCCGGCGTGACCGCCAGCGGGGGGGCTGTCACGGGGCCTGCCCTACGTTGTGGGTGGAGGTGCCCATGCTCGTCTTTGCCTACGGTTCCACTCTCGACGCGGAGGACTACGCCCGGCGCGGTTTCCGCCTCGAGCACCTGCGCCCGGCCGGCCGCGCCGTGTTGCCCGACTACGCGCTCCGTTTCTGCCGCCACAGCCACTACTGGGGCGGCGGCGTGCTCGGCGTCGTTCGCTCGCCGGGATCGCTGGTGGACGGCTTGCTCTACGAGGTGACCGCGGAGGGCCTGCGCGACCTCGACCGCAAGGAGGGCGGGTACGAGCGTCGCGAGGTGACGGTGATCGACGAGGCCGGCGCGGAACGACAGGCGCACACCTACCAGTGTCGCGACGAGGGCTTCGTGTCGCCGCCGGCGGCCTACCTCGCCGTGGTGCGCCGCGGTCGACAGGCGCACGGCCTCGACCTCGGCGAGCTGGAACGCGCCGCGACCGGGGCGCGCCCGTCGCCGTTGCCGGTGTTCGTGTACGGCACGCTCCTCGCGGGCGAGCGTCGTGGTCACGTGCTCGCCGGCCTCTCCCGGGTGCCGGGCCGCGCCCGGGGCACGCTCGTGGACTGCGGGCCCTACCCGGGGATGATCCAGGGCGAGGGCTGGGTGCAGGGCGAGCTCGTCGACGTGCCGAGTCCGCCTACCTTCACCCGCCTCGACGCCATCGAGGGCTTTCCCGGCTTCGGCCGCGGCGGGGCGCTCTTCCGCCGCGTGCTGGTGGACGTGGAGGCCGAGTGGCCTCGTCCCACTCCCGCCTGGGCCTACCAGCTCGTCGAGCCGGGCAAGGCGCCGCCGATCCCAGGCGGCTCGTGGCGGGCGCGCGGTGTGGTCGACACCGGCAGCGCCATTGCCGACGCGATCCATCGCATCCGCGCCGACGTGGAAGGGCTCGATGACGCCGTGGTGACGGCCTTCGACAGCGACGGCGACGGCGAGATGACCTGGGGCGGCGCCGACGTGGCCATCGCGAGCGGCCGACTGGGACCGCCGGCCAACGACGCATGGAATCGCTGGCTGAACCTGCGCGTGGTGGTCACGCCGCACGCCCGGGCGGCGGCCTGGCTCATCCTCCGGCTGCGCGACGAGGTGTCCCCGCAGGGTGTGCAGGTGGACAAGTACGTGTTCTACGCCGCGATCGCCGAGGCGATCGACCGGCACCACCACGAGAAGGGCTGGAGCAGCCAGCGGGGCACGCTGTCGGCGGCGGTCGCGGCGGTGGAGGCGCTGGCCGCGACGGGGTGACGTGCCTCAGTCGAGGAGCCAGGCCCGGTGCCCCGCTCGATGCGACTTCTCCGGGCCCATGCCCCCCGAAAAGCGAGTGTTCACCGACCATGCCCCCCGAAAAGCGAAAGTTCAGTGGACACCGAGCGAGCGCCGCCGGTACCCGGGGGGCTCCCCAACGAGCGAACGCTGATTTTCCGCCAGGCGTGGCGGTCGACCCGCGGCGCGGCGGCGCCTCCCGCCGCGCGGATTCGCATCGAGGTGGGCATAGTTCCCGGAGATTCCCATTCTGGGGGGCATAGGGCGCCTCAGGGCAGGGTCCAGGCCCCCAGGTGCAGGGGCGGGGCCTTCCAGCCGGCGGCGCGTACCGCGTCGTGTACGCGCCCTGAGCGATCCGGGGTGACGGGGCCGATCGTCGGCCCGAGGCCGGGGTCGGCGGCCACGAGGATCGCCTCGGCGTGGCAGCCGGGGAGCCAGCGGGCGCCGAAGCGCGCGCGCACCGACTCGGCCTCGGCGTAGGGGCTGCGGCGAGCGAGCGGGCCTGCGTCGAGGGTACCGCCGCCGACGAGGAGCACGTCGCCGTCGCGCTGCATGCGGGCCAGGGCCGCTGCCTCGTCGAAGGCGCGGGGAAAGCTGTCGTCCACCACGATCGTCCCGGGGCGCAAGCTCGGCACGTCGATCGCCGCCCCGCCGCTGGTGGCGCCGATGATCAGCTCGGCCTCGCCGAGGTCGTCGAGGCGTACCCGCGGGTCGCGCACGTGGAGCGCGCGCGGCTCGCCCCAGAGTGCCCGCGCGAGCGCGAGCGTGGCCGCGCCGATGCTGCCGAGGCCCAGCACGCCCACGGCGAGATCCTGCCACCGAAGGCCTTGTCGCGACAGGGCCGCCTCGATGGTGAGCACCATCGCCACCACCGTGGCGGCGTGGCCGGTGGTCGCGACCGGTCCATCGCTCCAGAGCGGCCGGGTGCAGAGCCCGTGCGTGGCAGGCAACATCCCCGCCAGCGCCGCCACCCTCGCGCCCGTTGCCCCGGGGACCGCGGCCAGGAGCGACCCGGCGGCCTCGAGCCGGTCGGCCGTCACCGGGAGCAGCACCAGCTCCGATCGGCCGAGCGCGCAGTCCACCTGCTCCACCACCGCCGGGCGGTCGATCGGCAGCGGCGTGCCCGCCGGTAGGTACATGACCAGCGCGGCGTCGGGTCGCGACAACTGCTCACTCAGGCGTCCGGCGACACCGGCCGCGAGCGAGGTGCCATCGAGGTGCGCGCGCACTCCGCTGGCCGTCGGCATCGCGCCCACCATCAGCTCGGTGCCGCTCGAGGCGGTGGCGAAGGCGTACTCGCCGGCGGCCCAGTCCACCGACACCGGGCCCTCCACGGCTGGCACGCTCGCCGGGTCGAGCCAGCTCAGGAAGTAGCGACCGAGGCGAGCCAGCTCGCCCGGCGGGGCGGTGGCCGGGGCGTGGGACAGCGCCGTCGCGAGCTGCGCGGCCACGTCGAGGAAGGGGGCCTGGGATCGTACCGGGATGGCCGTGGCGATCGCGCCGATCGCGGCGGATCGCCGGGAGTCGCGACCGGCGTGGGCGATGCTAACCACGAGGTCGCCGTCGCAGGTGAGGGCGTGGATGGCGGTGAACACCGACCGGAGGAGGTAGGGGAACGAAACGGGGGGGAGGTCGACCAGGTCGTGAAACAGCCCCTCGCTCGCCTCGCTGGCGCCCCATCCTGGCGCTTCCCGGGGCGGGTGGCTCCGGGCCTGCCCCGCCACCGTCGCGCGGGCGGGGGGCTCGCGCCGCAGGTACGCCGCCCACCACGCCTCGTCCGGCTCGGGCTCGGGCCCCGCCCGCTCCGGCTCCGGCAGGCGCTCCCCGGCGTGCAAGGCCAGCAGTTCCCGGGCGAGCACCCAGCCCGACCAGCCGTCGGCGAGCGCGTGGTGCGCCACCAGCACGAGGCGGTGATCCTCCTCGGCCACCCGGCAGAGCCGCGCGCGGAACAGGGGGAACCGGCCGAGGTCGAAGCGTGCGCTTCGCGCCTCGTCGAGCCGGGAACGGACGATGTCGTTGGCCCCGGGGACCTCGACGAGATCGTCGTACTCGAGGTCGACACGGCCATCGACCACGCGCGGCTCGGGCAGGAACACCATGCGCAGCGCCGGGTGACGGTCCACCACGGCGCGCAGCGCGTGGCGCAGGCGGTCCGGGTCGAGGGGCCCCCGCAGCGGCAAGACCGCCGACCACACCGGGGGATGCGCCGGGTCGAGCTTGTGGCTGAGCACGAAGCCGCGCTGGGCGCGGGTGAGCGGGGGCACCCCGGTCGGCTCGCGGGGAGCGGCCGCCGCCATCGAGTCGCCGCCGAACAGCCGCGCCGCCTCTCGCAGCGTGCGTGCCCGGTAGAGCGCGGTGGCGGCGGGCGCGCCCAGCCCCGCGTCGCGCGCGGCGTCGAGCACGTCGAGCAGCGCGATGCTGTCGCCGCCGAGGGCGAAGAAGTCGTCGCCCGGCGCGGGCGGCGCGGGGAGCTTCAGGACGCGTGTCCACAGCGTCGCGAGCCGGGCCTCCACGTCGCCGGGGGCGGTGTCGCCCCGCGGCTGCTCGGCCGCCACCTTCCCCGCGCTCGTGCGCGCCAGCGCCGCCACGGTGAAGGTCGACGGCACCATGTACCCCGGTAGTCGCGACAAGAGCCACGCCCGGAGATCCCCCGGGTCGTCGCGGCATTCCACGGTCGCGTGCAAGCGCTCGCCGTCGAAGCGCACGGCGGCGTGGATCACGGCGGGATGCTGGCACAGCACGCCCTCCACCTCGCCCATCTCCACGCGGTTGCCGTGTACCTTCACCTGGCTGTCA
Source organism: Deltaproteobacteria bacterium (assembly GCA_016875315.1). Taxonomy (GTDB): domain Bacteria; phylum Myxococcota_A; class UBA796; order UBA796; family SXON01; genus SXON01. Next base: position 4,205 of record VGRQ01000003.1, read on the forward strand.
CGACGCCCCACGTAGACGATCTCGCCGCTCGGCAAGCGCCGCCCGAGGTCGCCGGTGCGGTACGCCCCGTCGAAGCGCGCGCCGTCGAGGTAGCCCTCGGCCACCGCGCCGCGCACCACGATCTCGCCCACGTCGGCGCCGTCGATCTCGATGGTCACCCCGGCGCGGGCGCGACCGATGGGCACCAGCGGCGTGTCGGGCGGGCGGCGCACCACGAACCAGCTCGCGTTGACCACCGTCTCGGTGCTGCCGTAGGCGTTGACCAGCCGGGGCCCGGCGGGACCGACGAGGCGGAGCCATCGCGAGGCGTGCGCGCCGGTCATCACCTCGCCGCCCACCACCACCACCCGCAGCGCCCGGGGACGGAGGCCGGTGCGCTCCATCGCGTCCATCACCCGCACCCACAGCGAGGGGACGGTGTTCCACACCGTCACGCCCGCCGCGTCGAGGTAGCCGAGCAACGCCTGCGGGTCGCGACGCAGGTGCTCCGGGGCCGGGAGGCTCGCCGCGCCGCTGGTGAGCGGTCCCCAGCACTGGCGGATGCTGCCGCCGAAGCCGATCGACGCCGTCCACAACAGGCGGTCGCCGGGCCGAGCGGCCACCATGCCCTGGTTCCAGTCGAGCCAGCGACAAGCCGCCGCGTGGCTCACCTCCACGCCCTTGGGGGCCCCGGTGGAGCCGGACGTGAACATCGTCCATGCCAGGTTCCCGCCCCCGGCACCCGCGCACGAGAAGCCCGGGAACCGCGCGGGCTCCAGGCTGAGGAGCACGTCGAGCCGCGCCGCGTCGATCACCGACTGGATGCGCGCGTCGGGCCACTCCGGGTCGAGCGGCACGTAGGCGGCCCCGGCGCGCATCGCCGCGAGCATCGCCACCAGCGCCTCGGGCGAGGGCCGGGCGAGCACGCCCACCCGCGCGGGGGAAAAAGCATGGAGCTCGGCGGCAAGCTCCGCCGACCGCCGCGACAACTCGGCGTAGCTCAGCCCCGGGGCCGCCTCGCGCTCGGGCCATAGCGCGGCGGCCCGGAGCACCCGGTCGTGGACTGTCCCCGGCAACTCGGCCTCGTCGAACAGTCCCGACGCGAAGGCCTCCACCTCGTCGATGTCCATCGACGAGGGGAGGAAGTTCCACGATAGTTCGAGCATCCCCTCCCGCACCCAGGCCACGAGCCCGAGCCCGGTGAAACCGTTCCCGCCGGCGGCGCGCAGTCGCGACACGGCGTGCGGGCCGGTGTCGGCGTCGAGCAGGGGAAAGGAGAAACCCGCCGGCGAGATCCCGGTGGGCGCGTCGGCACGCGACAGCCCGGCGAGCGCGGCGCTGCTCGCGTCGGGAAGGTCGCGCAGGGCGGCGTGGGCGCGGGCGGCCACGGCGTCGAGGGGACCGTCGGCGAACAACCGCACCGGGAGCGAGTCGGCGAAGGGGCCGAGGGCGCGGGCGATCCCGGGCACCCGGTGGGGGCGTCGCCCGTGCGCCACGCGGATCACGACGTCGTGCTGCCCGGTGGCCGCGAAGAACCGCCGCGCGTAGGCGCCGAGCACCAGCGCCGGGAGGGTGACCCCGAGCGCGCGGGCGCGGGCCAGGAGCGGGGCGGCGTCGACCGAGGTGTGCACGAGGCCGGGCGGCCCCTCCGGATCGCCGCCGCGTCCAAGGGGAAGGACGGGCACGCCATCGGAAAAGCGCTGGGCGTAGTCCTTCAGTTCCCCCGCTGCCGCGGCGGGGATCGCGCCCCAGTCGGGGCCCTCCGAGGGGGCATCGCCCGCGAGCAGGCGCTCGGCGAGGTTCTTCAGGCTCCAGGCGTCGAGGACCGAGTGGTGGGCCGCGAGGGCAAGGCGACGGCCGTCGCAGGCCACGCGCAGCAGCGGTCCGCGCTCGAGGTCGAAGGGGGCGCGGCGAAGCCCGTCGTCGTCGACCGGTCCCCACTCCACGCCGGGGCGCTGCCCCCCGGGGACGAGCCGGTCGCCGAGGATCACGCTGCGGAGCACCTCGTGACGGTCCAATGCGAGTGAAAGTCGCGACACCAGCGCCGATTGTTCCACCGGCGGCGACAGGTCCATCGCCATGAACACGCTCCCCGGGATGTCGGGGTAGAAGCGGCGTTGCACCACGAAGGTGCGCTGGCTGTCCTGCAAGGGCCGCCCCAGCGGCGGGCCCGCGTCGGCGCCCCGGAGCTTGTCAACGAGCTGCCGGAGAGTGGGCGCCTCGAAGAGCAGGGTGGGCGGCAGTGGTTGCCCGAGCCTTTCCTCCATCTCGCGCACGAGGTCGACCGCCATGAGCGAGTCGATGCCGAGCGAAGGGAAGGGCGCGTCGGGGTCGGGATCTCTCCCCACGCCCCGGGCGATGACCGCGCGCACCGCGTCGAGGTCGATGCCCACCTCGCGCGCCCCGGGGCGCCAGGCCGCGAGCAGGTTCGTCTCGTCCATGGCGAGCGACGCGCCGAGCAGGCGCAGGCCCAGCGAGGGCTCGATGGGCCGGAGTCCCCGCTCGGCGAGGGCCTCGGCGTGGGCCGCCGCCATGCCCACCCCCGACCACGGCGCCCAGGCGATCGAGAGCACGCCGGGCGTGGACCGCGCGAAGTCGTCGAGCCAGCGGTTGGCCGCCGCGTAGTCCTCGATGCCGCGATCGAGCCCGGGTAGCGCCGCCGACACCGAGCTGAACAGCACCCACCAGGGCGCGCGCGCCGCCGCCCGCAGGCGCAGGAGCCCATCGCGCTTGCTGCCCCAGGGGTCGCTCGTGCTCCCGGCGAGGTGGAAGACGCCGTCGTAGTCACCGGGGGGCACCGCGTCGTGTCGCGACAGGGCCACCACCTCGGCCCCCCAGCCCTCGCGCAACAGGCCGGTGACGAGCCGCCCCAGCGCGCCGGTGCCGCCGCTGACGAGGTATCGCCCGCCCGGCCGGAGTCGCTGCGCGCCGGGCCGAGGGCGCCGCCACGGCGGGCCCGCGTGCAGCCAGGGATCGAGCTCGTCGCTCATCGGGCGCCCCTATCTGCGTGACGTGCTTTTACTGGACGCCGCGAGTGCGATAGGCTTCGCCCCCATGGATACTTCGCTCATCGGCTCCATCGTCGGCTGCACCTGCTGCTGCCTCTTCTGGGTGTTCGTCATCGTGCTGATCGCCGGTGTGATGGCCCTGCGCAAGAAGGGCAAGAAGGTCACCGCCAAGGAAGCGGTGACCGAGGGCGTGGAGCAGGTGAGCCGCGTGTTCGTGCGCGGCAACAAGACCCGCGAGGAGATGCTCCGCGAGGACGACGAGAACAACCGCTAGCGGTTTGTTGAACATCGGTCATTGACCGGGGTTTGACCGTCGGTCATACGCCCGGGTATGGCGCGGCTCGATCCTCGCGCCCGCCGCGCGGCGCTCGTTGCCCTCGGCCGCGAGTTGTTCTCGCGGCAGCCCTACGACGCGCTGTCTGTCGACGAGATCGCGGCCAGGGCCGGGATTGGCGAGGGCCTGCACTACGACTACCTCCCGCGGAAGAAGGAGTCCTACCTGGCCACGCTCCGCGACACCGCGGCGGAGCTGGGGGCGAGTTTCCAGGGCGGCAACGCGCCCCTCGGCCTGGATGGATTCCTCGACTTCGTGGCGCATGACCCCGAGATGTACCGGGGACTGGTGGCCGACGGCTTGGGGCCGAACCCGAGGTTCGCGCGGTGGTCGACGAGGTGTACCTCGCGGCGGCGGGCGGTGGGTGGCCTCGGGCCTGTCGCCTGGCGAGGCGGTGGGCGCTGCGGCGGGCGTCGATTTTCACGGCGCCATCGCCATCACCGTGGCGCACGAGCTGATGCACCGGACCACAGTGGTGGAGCGTCGTCTCGCCGTCGTGTTGATGTTGTCGTGTGCCTACCCGCACTTTTCCATCGAGCACGTGCAGGGTCAGCACAAGCGCGTGGGCATGCCAGCCGACCGCGGGCGCGGCGGCTAGGCCGGCATGGTGGTGCTGGCGTTGTTCCCGCCGCTGTGGTTCGCGGGGATGAACCCGCGCGTGGCGGCGTGGTCGGCGAGGGCTACGGCGGCGGCATGACCCGCACGATCTTGCTCCTCGTGGGCTCCGCGGCGCTCGCCATGCGCGAGGAGCGCACGTGAACCTACGGGGCCGCGGCGCTGTGCATGGTGGGGGCGGCTTGGCTCATGATTCGGAAGTAGCGTGACATCGCCGGTCGCGGCGGGGTCCAATCCTGTGCTACAGGTACTCGCGACAACGTCGAGGTTCGCAATGCTGCCCCCCCCTGGCGAGTTGTTCGCAACGTATTCGCTTTAATCGCCTGTCTGGCTAGCGCCGTCGCGCCCCGGTCGGCGGCAGCCGTTGTGCCGAACATCACGGCGGTGAGCATCGCGAACCCGTACACCCCTGCGAACACGATGATGTACGCCGTCACGGTGACGGTTTCCGGCGCGTACGACGACGCAGACCACGATGCGAAGGTGGGCTTTCGCACCGGGGACGGCTCTACTTGCAAGACGGACGCGGGTTGGAAGTGGTCGCACGTGGAGCGATTTGCGACCAGTACCACGAAGACCTTCATCCTCTACAACTTCCAGCCAGGAGTGCAGTACCAGTACATGGTCATGGTCGGTCCCCCGGGGTCGGCGAAGTTCGAGTGCGACACCCTCGGCACGCCTCCTTCGCTGCCCGCCAATCTCAGCTATCTAGACCTGGATTTCGACGGGTCCGGCGGTGTTTCCACAGACTACGTCCTGCTCGATACCTGCGACTGCGGCGCCGGCAGCGGTGTCGCAGTCCGAGACTACCTAATCGCGGTCGATACGGTGTCGCAGGCTATCGTCTGGTACCTAGACGTGGCGGCCGTTGCGTCGTCGGGCGGCGACACGCTCTCCGGCTGGCGGTGGCAACCCGGAAACAACCCGCCCCACTCCGCGCGGATCTTGGCCACCGTGAATCGGCGCTACTTGTACGAATGGGACATGGGGGGCGCGGCGAAGGACTCAAAGGACTACGGCACCGCCTGCACGCAGGCCGCCGGGTCGGACGGTCCCTGCGTCAGCCATGACGCATTTCGTTCACCCGACACAGGGGCGGTGTACGCAGTGAGCAGCCAAGTGTCCGCGACCGGGGTGGCGGGCACGGGGTGGAACGGCCTCGCGGGATGTGCAACCTCCCGGTTCGTCAACGACGGGTACGAGCAGTTCAGCGGTGCGTTTTCGAGCTTGACTTCCGACTACTACACGATGTCGGACTGGTCCTACGACCCAACGGTTGATGGCGGCCCCAGGACCCCAGACGCCAATCAGTGCAACTCGAGCTACTGGGCTCCGTACTTCGACCCGGCCTACCCGCCGATCGACTGGACGCACGTTAACTCGGTCACGACGACGAAACCCGCCGGCACGGAGCTGATCGACCTGTCCTTCTATCAATGGAACCAGGTGATCCAGGTGAACGCGAGCACGGGGGCGATAAACTGGCGGCTCTCGGGCAACAGCACCTACAGTACCCTCACGCTTGCGATGGCAGGTGGCATCAGCGGGGCGACCGATTTCGCCGGGCAGCATGCCGTCTACCAGACGCCGACCTACCTGCAGATGTTCGACAACCTCGGGGAGAGTTCCGGCTCGCGTGTCCTCCGCATGAGCCTCTCCGGGGGCCCGCCGATCACCACGGCCACGATCACCAACAGCTGGGCGCTCGTCGATGCCGCGCTGAATCCGCTGGTGTGCCCAGGGCAGGGATCTGGCGTCACGGTGCCAGGGACGTCGGGTGTCAACGTGCTCGCCATGTGCGCCGACGAGTGGACGGTCGAGGAACTGAGTGACTCCGACGGCACCACTTCCGCCGAGCCGCCATTCATTCTCGAGCTCGCAAGCGATCCCTGCACGATGTACGGGCCCGCGAATCGGGACGGAATCTACGGCTGGTATCGGGCCTTTCCCCTTGAAAACATCGGGGAGTTTTGATCGCGTTCTTGCCAGCGTTTCTCGCCGCCTGCCCGCAGGCGTCGTCGCCGGAGTCGGAGACGGATTCCGGCCGCGACACCGGTGGTGACAGCGCGCCGTGCACGGATGCATCGTGGTTTCGCGACGCTGACGGTGACGGGCTGGGCGACGGCGCGACGAGCGTGGTGGCCTGCGAGGCCCCGGAGGGCTTCGTGGCTCAGGCGGGCGACTGCGACGACAGCCACCCCACCGCCGGCGACGGCGCCGACGAGCGCCAGGCCGATGGAGTGGACAATGATTGCGACGGCGTCGGCGCCACTGGGAACGCCGGGCGACTGAGCCCGTGGAGGGTGGCCGGGGAGCCCGGTGGCGACACCTACGTGGGACGCTCCATTGCGCTGGGCGATGCGGATGGCGACGGGTTTGGCGACCTTTTCGTAACCATGCCCGGGAACTTCTCCGAGGACCCGCAGCAAGAGGGGCTCGCGATGGTCTTCGGGGGGCCTCTCGTCGCGTCCGACACGGTCGCCACGCGCGCCGAGGCGACGGCGGTTCTCGTCGCCGCGCCGTGGAACCGCGCGAGCGAGGTGTGCGTCGTCGGCGACACCGATGGTGATGCGTCCATCGAGTTTTTGGTCGGGGCCCCGAACGCCGTGGAATACGATGAGGGGGGCGTGGCCTACTTGGCCTCGGGCCCCTTCTCCGGCACCCGCCAGATCGCCAGCGAGTCCAGGACGTTCTACGGTGAGGCATTCGGGCATCGCCTGGGCTACTGCGCGGGCCCCGGCGACATCGACGGAGACGGTCTCGCCGACCTGGTGCTCGCCGCGCCTGCGGACTGGGCGGAGGACCCCGCGCACGGCCGCGTGTACGTGCTCCTGGGCCCGTTGGAGCACGCCGCGGTGACGGAGGCGGACATGATTCTCGAGGGCCAGCGGGACCGGGAGCACCTTGGCCTCGCTCTCACCGGGGCGGGCGACGTGGACGGCGATGGACGCGGTGACTTCGTCGCCAGTGACGGTTATGAGGGCGGCGTGGGGGCGCTGGTCGTCACCGAGTTCATCGAGGGCCGCCCCTCAGCCGATGAGGCTGCTGCTCGAGTGCTGTACACCGCAGGTGACGACGGCATTCTCGACATGGTGCGTCCCGGGATGCTCGGCGACACCAACGGCGACGGCTACGCGGACGTGGGGTTCGGCGAGGTTGCCTCGACCGGGACGGCAGGGCACTCGTACTGGGTGCTCCATGGCCCAATCGTCGCCGGCGAGCGACGCATTCTCACCGAGGATTCGGCGCTCGTCCTGTACACCTCCAACCGCGGCTCCGGGAGCGCACTGGAGGCAGGCGTGGCCCTGGGTGACTTCAACGACGACGGCGTGGTTGGCGACGACATCGCGCTCGGCGACCACGAGTTCATGACATCCCTCATCCCGGATGACGACCTCGACTGTTTCAGCGTCGAACGACGCTGCCTCCCGGGCGCCGTCTTCCTGATCGCCGCACCCCTGGCCCCCGGCACCTACGAGTTGGACGCCTCCTTCGACCGTATCGAGGGCGTGGACAAGCACAGCCAGTTCGGCGAAGTCCTCGCCGCAGGCGATGTCGACAACGACGCCCTCGCCGACCTCATCGTGGCCGCCCCGAACCACGACTGGGCCGGTGAGGGTTACCGCGGCATGGTGTACACCTTCCCCGGTGGAAGGCCGACCCTCCACGAGGCTCGAGATCGCGAATAGCCCAGCCGCCCCCTCGCGGTCGCCCCGCAGCCTGCAGCAGCTTCCCCCGAATGCCCGACCAGTATCAGGAAACTGTCAAGACGCGCCCCAGGTCGCGCCGTTGCAGACGGCGAGGCACAGGCGAATCACAAGGAATCCCTTGACAAGTTAATCGACAGGGCGCGCTACGAGGCCATCAGCGTCGCGGCGAGCCACCACAAGTCAAGGGCCTCGGCGCGCGGCGGCGTGCTCTCGGCGCCGGAGCCCGCTCGTCGGCAAGGTCGGCGACAGGGACAACGCGGCGCGAACCTACCGCGAGCTGCGACACTGCGACTCGGTTCCCCAGATGCCCACGGGCTACGCCGGCATGGTGGTGCTGGCGTTGTTCCGCCGCTCTGGTTCGCGGTGATGAAGCCGCGCGTGGCGGCGTGGTCGGCGAGGGCTACGTCGGCGGCATGACCCGCACGATCGTGCTCCTCGCCGTCTCCAACGTCTTCATGACCTTCGCGTGGTACGCGCACCTTCGCGACCTGCGCGACAGGCCCCTGTGGATCGCCATCGCGGTGAGCTGGGGCATCGCCTTCTTCGAGTACTGCGTGCAGGTGCCGGCCAACCGGCTCGGCTACCAGACCCTGTCGGTGGCCCAGCTCAAGGTGCTGCAGGAGATCGTCACCATGACGGTGTTTGCGGCCTTCGCGGTGCTCTACATGCGCGAGAAGCTCACGTGGAACTACGGCGCGGCGGCCCTGTGCATGGTGGCGGCGGCGTGGTTCATGTTCCGTAAATAGTGGGATGTCCCTCGTCGCGGGGGTGGTCCGGTTGCGGTAGCATCCCCCGATGCCCGACCAGGTCCAGCAGACTGTCAAGTCCCCGGAGGTCGCGCCGTCGCAGACGACGACCCCCGGCACCGGCACCAACGTCCAGCCTCGCGGCAACGACGCCGCCCAGCAGCAGATGCAGGGCAAGGACACGGGACTGGCGAACTACGAGGAATCCCTCGGCAAGTTCATCGGCAAGCCGCTCTACGAGGCGATTAGCGGCGCGCTCAGCTACGACAAGCTGAAGGGCTCGGCGCGCAGCGGCGTGCTCTCGGCGCTGGAGTCGCTCGTCGACAAGATCGGCGACATCGACAACGTGACCGCCGACCCGGCGGCCCTCGACGCCCTCGGCAACCTGCTGTCCGACACGATGGCGCCGCACGTCGACAAGCTGCTCGAGAAGTACGGCCCCGAGCTCACCGGGAAGCTCGCCAAGTTCGCCGATACCCACCCGCGCACCATCCTCACCATCGCGCTGCTCGCGGCCGCCGGCGCCGTGCTCGCCAACGTGAGCATCCCCGAGCTGAAGCAGAGCATCAAGCTCGGCAAGGTGGGCAAGCTCGACCTCGAGGCCAAGCTCGGCAAGATCCGCGACGTGTCGCTCGAGAAGATCAAGGCCAAGCTCACCTCGGAGAGCGGGAAACTGTCGACTTCCGTCGAGGTGAACCAGAAAGACGGTAAGCTCGGCGGCAACGCGAAGGTGGCGCTGGGCGACACGGACAAGCAGGTGACTCTCGACGGCAAGTTCGACGACAAGGGCCTCACGGTCCTTGGACTCAACGGGCACTTGAAGCTCGACGACGACACCACCATCGACGGCGGCGTGAGCAAGAACCGCGACAAGGACGTGATCGCCTCGCTCTCCGTGGTGGACAAGGACGGCAACTACACCACCAGTCGCGACTACAAGTACGACGCCAACACCGGACTGCTCAGCGTGGGCCTGTGGCAGCACTACAAGGCCGGCGACCTCAGCGTGAAGGGCGGCGCCGACATGAACTCCGATGGCACCGGCAAGGTGGGCCTCGGCCTCGGCGACAAGAAGAACGACGTGCTGAAGAACGGCGACTCGCTGGGCTACAACGTGGATTACACGCACGAGACCGGCAAGGACGCCTACGGCCTCACCCAGACCGAGAAGCTCAAGCTCGGCCTGGCCTACAACCGCTCCGACCTCAACGCCAAGCTGGACGCGGCGCTGTCGAGCAAGGGCGAGAGCACCATCTCCGGCTCGGTGGAGAAGTCCTGGGCCAACGGCCACAAGGCCGGCGCCAACTTCGCCGCCCGCATCGACGATCCCAAGCTCCTCGAACTGGGCGCCTTCTACGGCTTCAAAGACCCGAAGGAGTTCAAGAGTTTCCTCATCGAGTACAAGCACAAGGCGGGCGACATCAGCGAGAACGAGCTGATGTACCGGGTGGAAAACACCCTCGCCGACGTGAGGCTGCGCTGGCAGCAGTCGCTGAAGTGGGGCGGCTCCGGTGGCACCCAGCTCGACACCTCGCTCATGGGCGCGAAGTTCTTCAACAAGGACACGGCCTTCATCGCCGGGTTCGAGCACAACCAGAACTTCGACACTGGCCGGGGCAAGTTCACGCCGCAGGTGGGCGTGCAGTACAAGGGCATCCCGGTGACGGTGGGCTACGACATGGAGCGCAAGGGCGTGAAGATCGGGATTTCGATTCCTTTCTGAGCGCGAGCTTCCCCGCCCCCTCCCCGGCCCTCCCCCGCGAGCGGGGGAGGGTGAAGGCGAGTTGCCCCCATGCTCCCCTCCCCCGCGAGCGGGGGAGGGTGAAGGCGAGTTGCCCCCCATGCTCCCCTCCCCCGCGAGCGGGGGAGGGTGAGTCGAGCTACCCCCATGCTCCCCTCCCCCGCGAGCGGGGGAGGGTGGCCGAAGGCCGGGAGGGGGCCCAGGCTCCCCCTAGACCCCGCCGAGAAACCTCGCCAGCGCCGGGTTCAACCCGTCACCGGCGATGCGTGCCAGCGTACACGCGAGCGAGCGCCCCGGGGCGGGCGAGGTGCGCCGGTGGGCGCGGACCAGCCGGTTCTTCGGCGTGTGTCCCGCGTCGATGAACTCCACCACGTCCACCGCGTAGCCCGCCGCGTCGAGGATCTCGGCGCGGAGCGCGTCGGTGAGGGTGGTGGCGTAGTCGTTTAGCAACAATCCATGTCGCGACAGGGCCGGCGAGGCGGCGGTGTTGCCCTTGAGCTGTCGCGCCAGCTCGGCGTGGCAACAGGGGACGACGAAGAGGGCCGGGGCGTGGGCCCTCACCGCGAGGGCGATCGCCTCGTCGGTGGCGGTGTCGCAGGCGTGCAGCGCCAGCACGAGGTCGGGCGGGCCGCCGAGCGGGGACAGGTCGGCGTCGCGAATGCTCGCCGTGGCAAAGCTCATGCCCTCGAAGGACAAGGCGCGGGCACGCTCCTCGCAGTTCTTGACCAGCTCCGGTCGCGACTCGATGCCGTGTAGGCGACAGGCGATGCCCTCGGCGCGCAGCGCGTCGTAGAGCACGAAGGACAGGTAGGCGTTGCCGCAGGCGAGGTCGGCCACCCGCAGGGGACGATCCTCGTGCCGCGCGGCGAGGGCGGCTTCCCAGGCCGGGCGGAGCAGCTCCACGAGGTGGCGCGTCTGCTTGAGCTTCTTCGCGTTCTGCGCCGAGACCGTCCCGTCGGCGTTGCCGAGCCCGATCGCCCGGAGAAACAAGCTGCCCAGCGCGGCGGTGGGCGCCCTCGCCGGGGAGGCGGCCGGCGGGGTGGGGACGGCGGCGGTCGCGCGCCGGTCTCCCTTCACCGCCCCCTTGATCGCCCCGTGCCGCGCGTCGATGGCGATGCGCTCGCCCTCCGCATTCACGAGGCTGATCTTCACCTTGCCCGCGTCGGCAGCGGCGCAGATGGCCATGATGTTGGCCTCGACCTCCACCGGCGACTCGCCGGGCGCCGCCGCGTAGGCGCGCATCCCGGGGGCGAGCAAGCGCTTGAGGTTGGCGACGAGGCGCTGCCGGGGCTTCACCCGATCTCGTGCATCGCGACCGCGTCGCGCAGCTTCGGCTCGAACCAGGTGGACTTCGGTGGCATCACGCAGTTGGCGTCGGCCACGTCGAGGAGCTGGTCCATCTGGGTGGGGAACATGTGGAAGGCCACCGCGTGGCTGCCCTGGTCGACCAGCTTCACCAGCTCGGTCCAGCCGCGGATGCCGCCCACGAAGTCGATGCGCTTGTTGGTGCGCGGGTTGTCGATGTTCAAGAGCGGCGCAAGGACCCGGTCCTGGAGCATCGACACGTCGAGACGGGCCACCGGGTCGGCGGGCACGTCTCTCGCGGTGAGCAGCCACCACTGCCCGGCCAGGTACATCGTGCAGGTGCCCGCGCGGCTGGGGACGGGCTCGCTCGTGGGGTTGCAGTGGTAGCCCGCGTCGCGAACCGCCGACACCAGCGCCTCGGGCGCGTGGCCGTTGAGGTCTTTCACGGCGCGGTTGTAGGCGAGGATGTTCAGCGACGACGCGGGGAAGAGGCAGGCGACGAACCAGCCGTGCCTGCCCGGCTGTCCCGCGCGCTCGCGGTGGACGATCGACGCGGCCGCCGAGCGATGGTGCCCGTCGGCCACGTACACGGCGGGGAGCCGGGCGGCAGCGGCGGTGATCGCGGCCACGGCCACGGGGTGGTCGATCCGCCAGAGGGTGTGCTCCACGCCGTCTTCCGTCGTCACGTGGAACAGCGGGTCGGTGGTCGATCCCACCGCGATCAGCTCCTTGAGGTCGACGTCGTCGCGGTAGGCGAGGAACACCATGCCCGTCTGGCCGTTGGTGGCGTCGATGTGGTTCACCCGGTCGCGCTCCTTGTCGGGCCGGGTGAACTCGTGCTTCTTCACGAGGTTCTGGTCGTACTCCTCGGTGGAGAAGCACGCCACGAGCCCCACCTGGTACTGCGACCCCATCTTCTGGCCGTAGAGGTAGTAGCTGTCGACCGGGTCCTGGACGATCAGTCCCTTCGCCTTCATGCCCTCGTACTCGCGACGCGCGGTGGCGTAGGCCTCGGGCGCGTGGGTGTCGGATCCCTCGGGCATCACCGCGTCGGGTCGCGACACGCGCACGAAGGAGGACGGGTTTTGCCGGACGATCTCGCGCGCCTCCGCCTCGCTCATCACGTCGTAGGGCGGGGCGATCACCAGCGGGGCGAGATCGGGTGGGGCGTGCCAGGCGCGGAAGGGGCTGATCTTCGACATGGCCGGGCCTTTATCCCGACGCTCGCTCCACCACGAAGCGCACGCGCTCGGCGAGGCTGGTGGGCTCCACCCAGGTGGGCGCAGGCCCGAACTCGTGGACCAGGCCCACGATCATCGACTGCACGTGGAGCTGGATGTAGCGGTTGGGGTAGCGCACGCCGTCGCCCACCAGCGGGATTCGTCCCCAGGGCAGGAGGAACACGTGATCGTATCGGTCGCGACGGAGCGCCTCGTCGAAGAGGCGTTGCGTGTCGGGCTCGTCCTTGGCGTAGCCGTAGAACATCCAGAAGGCCACGGTGTCGAACGAGGAACGGTCCGCCACGAAAGCCGGGTACTTGGCCTCGAGTTCCTGTCGTTCGCTCCAGAGGCGCAAGACCAGGGCCCGCAGGCCCTCGACGCCGAGGTGATGGATGTCGACCTTGGTCGACTCGAGGTACTCCCTCATGCCCTCGGGCAGGCAGGGCCACCCGAGCTCCGCCGCTGCCGCCTGGGCCAGGGTGCTCTTGCCGACCCCGGCCGACCCGCTGATCGCGATACGCTGTGCCATTGAGCCCCGGCTATCCCCGCCGGGACGTGGAGCCTGTGTATGGCGCAACTCGCCGACTTCATCTCGCGGATCTTCTCGTCGGGCCGCACGCAGGGCCTCTCGGGAGGCGCCGAGGTGGTGCTCGACCAGGACCCCGCTAGTGCATTCTACCTATCGCGACTGAGGAAGCACTCCGCGGAGGACGACCTCGTGGAGCACCCGGGGCTGCTCTGGTCGACCTCCAGCTACGGCGGCCGCAAGGGTGGTCTGCGCGCTCACATCCACGCCGAGCGCGGCGAGGGCATCGCCTCGTTCACCGACGTGCTGGTGGTGATCAACCAGCCCGACGCGCGACGGGTGGCCACCCAGGGCGCCGCCGCCAACGGGCAGGCGTGGACCGATCGCGCCGCCCGCCAGCTAGGCGACGACTTCACCGAGTACTGCGTGAAGGAGAAGTTCGAGCTTCTCTACGGCACGCGCCCCTTGCGATTCTGGATCGTGGCCGACGGCGGGAGCGAGATGCTCCACCAGTCCTTCGGCCTCGAACCCGGTGAGTTCATCACGGGACTGTTGCCCAACCTCTACATCGGTCCCGCCCCGCGCAGCCGCCCGGTGCTCGGGGTGCATCTCAACCTTCCCGGCGCCTGGGACGGCTACCGCGAGGTGGCGCGCCTCTACAGCGACCAGATCGTGCTCACCCTCGGTCGCCACTGGCTCGACAACTTCCACCATCCGGGCCTGCTCGAGCCCGGCCTGTACCGCTTGCAGCAGTACCCCGACGGCTCGCTGGTACACGTGATCAGCCCGGAGCTGCAGGATCGCTACTTCGTGCGCTCCGACCCCACCGACGCCGGCCCGTCGGTGCTCACCATCGCGGAAACCAGCGGTCGCCCGGTGGCCTTCCTCGTGCTGGCGGTGATCGAGTCCGGCACCATCGAGATGGCCGCGCCCTCGGAGGTCGAGGCGGCGATGGTGGCCGCCGAGGCGGCGAAGCCGAAGGGAAAGAAGGCGGTCGAGGCGCCCCCGAAGATCGCGCTCGATCCCATCCCGACCGCGCCCGCGACCATGCCCCCGGAGAGCATTTCCGCCGGCGGATCGGGGCTCGGGGGGCGCCAGCGGACCATCGTCCCCGACGCCTTCGAGACGCGCATCCTCACGCTCCACGAGCGGGGTGCCCTCCTCCAGAAGGTCCACTTCAACAACTTCATGGAGGGCTACGACGTCTACCTCGGGCCGAAGGCGCAGATCGCCACCGCCCACGCCACGCCGCGCGCGACCATCCAGGTGCGCGCCAACCGGGTGACCCTCGTCCCTCGCGATGCCAACGTGAAGCTCGACAGCAAGGCCGCCGAGCCGGGCACGCCCGTGGTGCTGCGGGGGACGGTGGAGATCGAGGTCGACGGCATCAAGGTGGAGTACCGCGACCTCTCTGGCGTGAGGGCCGAGGGCTGGCCGTACCTCGGCGAGCTGCGCCGTTCCGGCGCCGGCACCTACCTCGACTTCGGCGCGGTGTTCCAGGTGGGTCGCGACCGCCGATGCAAGGTTCGCCTGCCCGACGAGCCGCACAATGAGAACATCGCGTGGCTGCCCAGCGTGGGGGGCGGCTCGACCATCCGCTCCCGCACCGGCGACATCCCGAAGGCGCGCTTCTACACCGACTCGATCATGGTGGCCTCGACTCACGCCGAGATCGACCTCAACGGCGAGCCGCTGGTGCGCTCGCTGGCCCGCCACTGCTACACCTACGTGCGTCGCGGCGCCGACGTGATCGCGCTCTTTCCCCGCGAGGGCCCCGGCGGCAGGCACGAGACCACGGTGCAGGTGGGCGACGAGCTCCTCGTGGGCAACTGCCTGTTCCACGTGGCCTTCCCGCCCGCCGCCACGCCGCAGATCGCGTCGCTACCGCCCAGCTCGCTCCCCAAGTTCTCCGCCGCCGATCTCGCGGCGATCGCCGACGACGTGCGGGTTGGCACCTCGCGCACCGTCGATCCCGTGGCCCCGGCCGGTCTCGGCGGCGCGGGTCCCGCGCCTCGTCCCGTCAAGGAGGTCCCCGACGCGCCGCCCCGGCGGAAGACGAAGTCCAAGACCTTCCACGACAGCCTGAACGAGGCGCCGGCCCCCAGCATCTCGATCGCCGAGGTGCCCGATCGCGCCCGGCCGCCGCGGCCAGTGAAGGTCGACCTGGGCAGCGCGAAGAGCGACTCGCTCGACGTCGTGCCCGTGGCGGTGAAACCGTCCAAGCAGGACGCGAAGCCGCCGCCGCCGCCGATGATCCTCGACGAGTCGGAACTCGACCCGGTGGTGTCGGTGGAGGAGCGCCAGTGGCAGCTGGAGCTGTCGCGCCCGGCGCGCCTGTTGCAAGTGGGCTGGTCGGTCCACGGCGAGTTCTCCATCGGCAACCACCGGGGCGTCGACATGATCGTCCCCGAGGTGAAGTCCTTCGCCGAGCAGGTGTTTCTCACGCTCGACTACGTGCGGGTGTACGCGCGCGGCAAGAAGGGCCGCATCGAGCTCATCCAGGAGGGCGAGGCCGCGATCACCGTCGCCTCGGGCAAGGTTCGCAGCACCGAGAGTCTCCAGGGCGCGCGGATCGACATCATTCGTCGCGACGCGAACCTCGAGCCCGACTTCGACGTGAGCCTGTCCTTCGCCGAGGGCGCGGTGCTGCCCGATCCGCGGGCGCAGCTGTTGACCATCGACGTGGGCGATCGGCTCGTGTCGGCCTTGTTCACCGTGGGCTTCCCCCTGCGCACGCCGCGCGCCTGCCGGCTCGGCCCCATCAACGCGACCTTGCAGTTCGACGGCGAGAAGTTGACGGTGAGCGACTACCTCCCCAGCTACCGCACCGGTGCCTCCGGCTTCATGCCCTTCTTCCACCGCGAGGGCGACCGTCCCTGGCGCACCATGCCCGAGGATGGATCCCCGGTGTCGCTCCGCCCGGGCGATGGACTACTCGCGGGCGCAAACGTCTACCGCTTCGAAGTCGGGTAGCGTGCTCGAGACCCTCGTGTCGGTGGGCGTGGTGTGCTCGGTCGGGATCGGCCCCGAGCGGGGCGGGCGCGCGACCAACCAGGACAACTACCTGGTTTGCCGGGGCGGGACGATCCGCTTCCGCGAGGGCGATCGCGAGGCCGTCGTGAGCGCGCCAGCCCGGCGCGACCTGCTCTTCGCGGTGGCCGACGGGATGGGCGGCCACGAGGACGGCGACATCGCCTCGGCGGCGGCCGTGCAAGCGATCAGCCGGCTGCAGTTCGCCGACCTGCCGCGCGAGCCGGAGCTGGCGCTGCGCGAGTTCTTCCTCCAGACGCACGCCCGGGTGCGGGAACGGGTGTCGCAGTCGGGCGAGGTGAAGATGGGCACCACGCTCACCGTGGCCTGGCTCGCTCGCGACCGCGTGGTGTGGGTACACGTGGGAGACTCGCGGCTGTACCACTGGCGCGATGGACGGCTCACGCGCATCACTCGCGACCAGACGCGCGAGGAGTTCGCCATGCGCGACCGGCGCCCCACTCCGAGCCACCCGCGCTACCTCGCCCAGAACTTCATCTTTGGCAGCCGGGGTCTTGGCAACGACGAGTCGGTGAGGATCGACCATGGCATCGACACCGGGGCCTTCTCGGTGCGCCCGGGCGACCGGCTGCTGCTCAGCACCGATGGCCTGCATGCCCGCCTCGAAGACGCGCAGATCGCCCACGGCGTGGCCAACGTGCCCGAGGCGCAAGCCTGCGCGCTGGCGCTCTCCGAGCGCGCCCTGGCGCACGGGAGCGACGACAACCTCACCGCGCTCGTGGTGCGCATCGACGGCGTCCCCCCCGGCGACGACGAGTCCGACGACGACGAGAACACCATCATCCCGGTGTGAGCGAGCCGCCCCCTACTCCGTCATCGTGACGGCCACCCGCACGCTCCCCGTCGAGGCCCGCGGGAACTTCACCTGCGCCAGCCGCTCTCCCACGCAGTCCTCGGTGGGCGCGTGGGGGTAGTTGAGCAGGCGGGTGCGCGTCACCGCGCCGGCGTCGTCGAGGGTCACCTCGATGCCGAGGTAGGGCGGGGCCCGGCAGGCCCGCTCGGCGCGCACGCCCTCCACGCCGAGCTGGTAGGCGATGGCCTGCCACTCCTTCCGCGCGGCGGCGTCGGGGTCGGTGCTGGTGAGCGCGCGGGAGGTGTCGCGATGCGTGAACCACCACAGGGCGCCGCCCAGCGCCAGTCCAAGGCAAACAAGCAGGAGGCCGCCTGCCACGCAGCCCACCCCGGCGGTGCGCGCGGCGGGGTTGGCCGCCATGCGCTCGATGGTGGGGACGGGGCTCAGCGGCACGCCGGCGGGGGCGCGGAGTTTCCCAGACGCGGTGGGCTCGTCGAGCGTGGGCACCGAGGTGGGGACCGACCGCGTTTCCACCGGGGCGGCCTTCGGCGCCGCCTTCGGGTGGACCGAGATGGTGTCGTCGACGGGCCCGCTCCCCGCCGTGACGCTGCTGTAAAGCGGGGCGCCGCCCGTCGGGATCGGCCCTGGATCGCGCCCCGCCGCGATGGCGTGGAGACGCTCGGCGAGGGTCTCGATCGCGCAGCGGTCGCCGGGGTCGGCGGCCATCGCGGCGGCGAGGGAGTCTTCCATCCAGCTCTTGGGGGGGCCGTCGAGCTGGGGCAGCCGCGGCGGCAGGTGGCGCAACAGGTGGTCGCGCTGGTCTTCCACGTCGAGCTCGGCCATGTACTCGGCCACCGGGCGCGCGGTGAGGCAGAAGTACAGCAGGGCGCCGACGGCGTACACGTCGGTGGCTGGCTCGGGCGTCATGCCGTCGAACTGCTCGGGGGCGGCGTACTGTGGCGTGCCGATGAAGGCGCCCACGCGCGTGAGGCGGTCGCCCACTCCGCCAAAGACCTTGGCGATGCCGAAGTCGGCCACGCGCACGCGGGGCACCTCGTCGCGGGTGGCGATGGTCTCCAGCAGCACGTTCTCGGGCTTCAGGTCGCGGTGGATCACGCCCTGGCGGTGGGCCACGCCCAGCGCATCGCAGATCTGCACGCCGATGGCGGCGGTGGCCTCGACCGACAGGGTGCCCACGCGGCGGATGTGGTCGAGCAGCGAGCCCCCGGCCTCGAAGCGGGTGACGAGGTAGGGCGAGTGGCCCGAGCGATGCACGAAGCCGCGGCACTCGACGATCTGCGGGTGGTTGAGCCGCTGCAACACGTTGGCCTCGGTGGCGAGGCGGTGCAGGTAGGCGCCCTGGTCGCGTTGCTGGTAGAGCACCTTCAAGGCGAGGAGCGGCCCGGTTTCCTCGTCGCCCTCGCCGAGCTCCCGGCCGAGGTAGGTCACGCCGGCACCGCCGATGGCGAGTCGCGAGTGGATCCTGTAGGTACGGTCGAGCAACTCGCCGGGCTCCATCAGCTCTCCCCAGCCCACCGCCGGTCGCGCGTACCGGCAGCCGAGGTTGGGGCAGCGCGCCTCGTCGGCAAAGAACGTCGTGAGGCAGCGGCTGCAATAGCGCGTGCGCGGCGGCTCACTCTCGGTCATCACCGGCGACATCTATCAGGTCGCCGCTTGTATGCCGCCGTCCTCGCCGGTAGGCTTCGCGGCCATGCGCTTCGGAATGCTCCGCGAGACCCTCCCCGGCGAGCGCCGGGTGCCGCTCACCCCCGAGGGCGCCCGCGCCCTCGTGTCCTCCGACCACGGCGTGGTCGTGGAGGCAGGGACAGGCCTTGGCGCCGGCTTCTCCGACACGGAGTACCTCGCGGCCGGCGCCCAGGTGGTGTTCAACGCGAGGGAGGTCTCGGCGAGCAGCGACGTGCTGCTGAAGATCCACCCGCCGAGCGAGGGCGAGGTGGCGCTCCTGCGGAAGTCACAGGCGCTGGTCTCATTCCTGCACCTCTCCACCCAGCCGGCGAAGTTCCACCAGGCGCTGGCGCGCGCCGGGGTCACGACGATCTCCCTGGAGCTGGTGCGCGAGGGGCTGGACGAGTACCCGATCCTCGAGCCCCTCTCGGCGATCGGCGGGCGCGTGGCGGTGGCGCTGGCCGCGTGGCACCTCACCGGCCCCGGCAACGGCCCCGGCATCCTCATCGGAGGTTCTCCCGGGGTGCCCCCGGCGCTGGTGCTGGTGATCGGCGCGGGGGCCGCGGGCTCGGCTGCGGCGGCGGAGGCCTCGGCGCTCGGCGCGCAGGTGGTGGTGCTCGACCGCGACCCGCGGCGCCTGCAGCGCATGGAGCACACCCTCGGGCGAGTGTGCGTCACCGCCGTGGCCAGCGAGTACCACCTGGTGCGCTACCTCGAGCAGGCCGACGTGGTCATCGGCGCCGTCGCGGTGCGCGGGGAGCCTGCGCCCAAGGTGCTCAAGCGCCATCACGTCCGCACCATGCGCGAGGGCTGCCTGTTCATCGACATGTCGATCGACGAGGGCGGGTGCGCGGAAACCTCGCGCCCCACCACCACCGAGGAGCCGGTCTACGAGGCCGAGGGCATCCGCCACATCTGCATCCCCAACCTGCCCAGCGAGGTGGCGCGTACCGCCTCGCGGGCGATGGGCGCCTCTCTCTTGCCGTACCTGGCGGCGCTGGGCCGCGGCATCGAGCCCGCTCTCGCGACCAACGCCGCCCTGCGGCACGCGGTGGGCTTCCTCGACGGCAAGCTGGTGAACCGCAGCCTTCGCCGGTACATCGCGGAGAGTTACGTCGACCTCGAGACGCTGGTGCCGGCGAGCGAGTAGGGCTCCCCTCTCAAGTCCCGAAGCGGAACACCACCACGTTTTCCCCGGGCTCCGGCTCGCGATCGTCGAGCGGCACGGGGTGATCGTAGTCGTCGAGGGGGTGCTTCGCCGGCGCGGGCCCGTACACGCAGCTCACGTCGTCGCGGGCCGGCGCCTGCGCCGTCCACTTCCCCACCTCGCTCTCGCGGAGCTGGTCGCGGGTCACGTCGCCGACGTTGGCCTTCCCAGCGGGGAGGATGCGCACCAGCGAGATGGCTTCGAGCTTCACGGGGACTCCTGTCCGCCTTCATCTTCACTTCGTACTCTTGTCATGTCAAGAGTTGACGTCGGATAGGCGGGAACCATGGTGTTGCTCGCCATCACTCACGCGCGCCTGTGGACCGGCGAGGGGCCGGCGCGCGAGGACATGGACATCCTCGTGTCGGGTGACCGCGTTGTCGCCATCGGCCAGGGCCTCGACACCACCGGCGCCGAGGTGATCGACGCCCGGGGCGCCACGGTGATCCCGGGCCTGGTGGACAGCCACGCGCACCTGTCGATGAGCCCCGGCGCGGCCTACCGCCCCGGGGAGCCACCTGCCTACGCGGAGCACCTCCGCGCCTACCTGGCGTGCGGGGTGACCACCGTCCTCGACCCGGCCGTCGGCCCGGCGGCGAGCGAGGCCATCGCACGGGAGCCCGTGGGTCCGCGGTATCTCCACCTCGGCATGCCCTTCTCCCCCGAGGGCGGCTACCCGGCGGTGCTCTTCGACGGCGCCTTTCCCATGGTCGACACCGCCGCCGAGGCCGAGGCGCAGCTCGACGCCGTGGTGGCGCAGGGCGCAATCGGCATCAAGATGACCGCCGAGCGTGGTTTCCTCGGTCCCACCTGGCCGATGTTCGAGTCCGAAGTGGCGCGGGCGATTCGCGAGGGCGCAGCTCGTCGTGAGCTGTCCGTGTATGTCCACGCGATGTCGCCGGCGGAGCAGCAACTGGCCATCGAGGAGTACGGGGCGCGCGCGACGGTACACCCCCTTGAGCGCCCCCACTCGAAGGTGGCGACGCTGGCCGCCGAGCGGGGCGTGTACGAGGTCACCACCCTCTCCGTGCTCGACATGATGGGCGACGCCTGGGACCGATCCCGCCTCGACGATCCCTTCCTCGACGCGCGCGTGCCCGCGGCGGAGCTGGCGACGGCGAGGTCACTCGATGTATCGCGACAGTTTCGCATTCGATTCGCGCAGGTGGTGCTCCCCGGGCTTCCCGCGCTGTTCGCCACCTCCGGGGCGGCGCGCGCCATCGCCGCCGCGCACCTTCGCCGCACCGGCCGCGCCCTGCGCCAGCTCCACGGGGCAGGTGTCGTGCTGGTGATGGGCTCCGACGCCGGGAACTGGCCGATCATCCCCTACCTCTTTCACGGCCCGTCGAGTCTCCGCGAGCTCGAGCTCATCGTCGACGCGGGATTCTCGCCGGAGCAGGCGCTGACGATGGCCACTCGTAACGCCGGCCGGATGCTCGATCGCGACGTGGGCACCCTCCACGAGGGTGGCCCGGCCGACCTCCTCGTGGTTGACGGCAACCCCCTCGACGACATCCGCGCGCTGCGCCGCCTCCGTCACGTGGTGCGGGCGGGCGAGGCTCGCACCCCAGCAGGATGGCTCAGCCCGCCGGCTCCACCACCCGGGTCCACAGGCGCTTCGCGTTGAGCAACTCCACCGCCGGGGCGAGTACCTTCCCCGCAGTGGCCTCCGCTCGGAGGATCTGGACCGCCTTCTCGGGCGACATCGCGCCCTTGTAGGGACGATCCCCGGCAGTCAGCGCGTCGAAGATGTCGGAGACGGTCATCAGGCGCGCGCCGTAGGGGATCGCCTCGCCCTTGAGCCGCCGCGGGTAGCCCGTCCCGTCGAGCTTCTCGTGGTGCGCGTAGGCCAGCGACGGGACGTTGCGCAGCTCGCGAGTCCAGGGGATCACCCGGAGGAAGCGGTAGGTGTGCTCCACGTGCCGCTCGATCTCGAAGCGCTCCTCCGGGTCGAGCGTGCCCACCGGGATGCACAGGCGACGCACCTCGCGAGCGTGCAGCACCGGCTCGGCCTCGGCGAGCTTCCAACGCTCCGCCACCGCCCGGATCGCGACCCCTTCCGCTTCGCCCACCCGCCCGATGCGGTTGAGCCTGCGCACCAGCGTGAGATCTTCCTGGAGCTGCGCGAGCCGCGGCGGCAGCATCGCATCGGCGGTGTTCTCCCTGATCGCCTCGAGGGTGGCCTGGAGTGACGCGATGCGAAAACGTTGCTCGATCTGCGCCAGCTCCCAGGGGTAGAGCCGTCCCGCCTTGAGCAGCACCTCCTCGCGCACGCCGACCTTGCCAAAGTCGTGGAGGATCGCCGCGTAGTGCAGCTCGGTGAGCTCGCGCGGCGTGAATCGCACCTCGGCAAAGGGCGGGTCGTCGGCCTCGGTGACCTCGCGGGCGAGCATCTCGGTGAGCTGCGCCACCCGGTAGCTATGGCCACCCGTGGAGGGGTCGCGCGCCTCGATCGCGGTGACCGCCGCCTCGACGAAGCCGTCGAACAGGGTGGTGATCTCGCGGTAGAGCCGGTAGTTCTCCAGCGTCACCGCGGCCTGGCTGGCCACCGAGCGCGCCATCGCGAGGTGACGCTCGCCGAAGGGGGTCACCCGGTCGAAGCTCGCGAGCGGGAGCCCGGCCACCGCCTTGTGGTTGACGAAGAGCAGTACGCCGATGACGCGCCCGTCGCGGTCCATCAGGGGGACCAGGAGGGCGGAGCGCGTCTGGTAGCCGGTGGCGGCATCGAAGCTGCCCGTGGGCTTGTATGGCACGTCGGGCGGCAGCAGTCGCAAGTCAGGAATGTTCAGGGGGATGGCGCGATTGGCGACGAAACCGATGAGGCTGTGGTCGTCGACGGGCAGCGTGGTGCGGGCGGCGAAGTACGGGACGGTGTCGTTCTGCGCGGCGGCGAAGCGGATGGTGCGGGCGCTGCGCGCCCCGCCGAGCGTGACATCACTACCGATGGAGGCCTCGTCGATCAGGTAGATGCTCGCGCCGTCGGCACGCAGGGCTCGCCGCGCGTGGGTGAGCAGCTCGTCGAGGAGCTGCGTGCGGTCGGTGATGGCGGAGAGGGCGTAGCCGATCTGGTTGAGAACGAAGATCGTCTCGCGCTCCGACTCGGCGCGGGCGCGCAGGAGCTCGTTCTCGACAAGGTTGCGCATCGCCCGCGGCAGGCGCTCCTCCACCTCGTCGAGCGCGATCACGTCCCAGGCCGCGAAGGCCGGGTCGTCGCTGATGACGATGCAGCGGCTATTGAGCCGAGGCGCGCCGGTGGCCCGCGACATGTCCACCACCACCACCCGCACCGCGATGTCGGCCGAGATCGGGCTGTCGGGGCGGCACAAGGTGGCGCCGAGGCCCGCGGCCACCCGCGCGACGATGCCGGCGAAGGCTGAATTCGGCGGCATGAGCGCGACCTCGACGCTCGGGGTCTCGTTCATGCTCGACGTGATTTCCCGGCCAAGCCCCGCCATGGCGTCAATCTAGTCTGTGCCCGGCCTTCCCGTCTGGCCCTTCGCGAACTCCGTCGTCACCCGCGCGGTCTCGGGGAGGCGTTCGGCGGCGTGCGCCCGGGGGGTCGAGGTCGATACACTAGGCCGATGTTGTTTCTGGCCTTGCTCGCCTGCGAGCCGATGCCCTCCTCGGGCGAGATCTTCGCGCCGGTGAAGGTGGAGGCTGCGAAGCCCACCGGGCCCGACCAGCGTTTCGCGGAGCTCGACGAGCCGCGCTTCAAGATCTCCAGCGAGGAGATGGCCTCGGGCACGATGCCCGCACCCGCGCCGGCAGAGGGCGAGCCCTCCGCCGCCGACGCCGCCCTCGGCTCGCCCGCCCCCGTCCCCGCGGCCGCGGCGCCGGTCGGCCTGCCCTCGCCAACCAGTTTCCCGGTCCGGCTGGTCTCGACGATCGTGTCGGCGCAGCCCCCGCGCGCGGTGGTTGGCCTGCCGTCGGGCGAGGAAGTCGTGGTCTCGCCCGGGTCGGTGCTCGCCGCCGAGGGCCTCGTCGTGATGGCGGTGATGGACGGCCGCGTGCAGCTCGCGAAGATCAAGCCGCAGGGCGATCACGCCGCCATCGAGTCGATCGAGATCAGCGCGCAGTACCCCTGAAGCGCCAGTAGATCGCCGCGCCCACCGTCACCAGCACGGCCGACGTGGCCTGCGCGTTGGTGGCGAGCCCGCCGAGCACGTAGCCGCGGGCGGGATCGCCGCGGAGCAGCTCGTTGAGGAACCTCGCCACGGGGTAGGTCAAGAGCAGCAAGGCGAATCGCTGTCCCGTGAAGGCACGGGGGCGGAAATGCAGGAAGGCCGCGATGAAGAGGCAGTAGATCGTCTCGTAGATCTGCGTGGGGTGGAGCGGCACCCCGGCGGGGGCGATGCGCGAGCCCTCGGGGAAGGTCACCGCCCAGGGCACCGAGGTGGGGGCGCCGTAGCAGCAACCGGCACCGAGACAGCCCAGGCGGCCGAGCGCCAGGCCCACCGGCAACCAGGGCGAGAGGAGGTCGAGCATCGCCAGCGGCGAGAGGCCGCGCCGCTTGCAGAAGGCCACGATGCCGAGCACGCTCGCGACGAAGCCCCCGTAGTACACCAGGCCGCCGTCGTTCACGCGCGGGATGGCCGCGAGGTCGTGGCTGAAGTCGGCCCAGTGGGTCCGCACGAACTCCAGTCGTCCCCCGAGCACCGCCATCGCGAAGATGACGTGTACCACGCTCCAGGTGTCGTCGGGGTCGATGCCCTCGCGCCGGGACGACCACGCCGCGCCCAGCGCCGCCACGAACACGCCGCCTCCGAACAGCACGCCGTAGGTGTGGAACGTCACCCCGCCGAGCTGGAAAAGCTCGGGAAACATCTACTCGAGCGAGGGCGCGGAGGAGCCGGGAGCCTTCACCGCCTCGGCTTCCTCGGCGGGGCGGTCTTTCTCGTAGAGGAAGCTGATGGCGAAGAGGCCGAGGCCGATGAAGATGCAGCTGTCGGCGATGTTGAAGATCGGCCACACGTGGCTGTTCAGGGGAGGCAGGTCGCGCAGCCAGGACTTCCCCGGCTCCCAGCCCCACTGCACCTTGATCATGTCGGTGACGGCGCGGAACAGGAGCCGATCGATGAAGTTGCCGAGCGCGCCCGACAGGATGAAGCCCATCGCCGCGCCCTGGAGCCGATCGTCGACGCGGAGCTGCTTGTAGCCTTGCCACAGCACCACCACCGCCACGCCGGTGAGGGCAAAGAACACGTGGTAGCGGTACTCCCAGTCGTCCATCGCCGAGAACGCTGCGCCGGTGTTCTTGGCGTGAGCGATCGAGAGGAAGTTCGGGACGATGACCCACTCGTCCTTGTAGGGCGTGAGACTGGCCCGCACGACGAGCTTGCTGAGCTGGTCGAGGACCAGGAACAGGGCGGCGGTGCCGAGGAAGGCGGAGGTCTTCGGGTGCGGCGACATCGGGCGCGACGGTAGCGCGGGCATGCCCCCTCGTCTACGCGCTGCGACCGGCCGTGACCAAGGAGGTTATGAACGGCGGCTCAGTCGGAGACCCGATGCAGCGCGAAGCGATGCCCGTAGACGTTCTGTTCGTGGGGGGCGGGCCGGCCTGCCTCGCGGGCGCCATCCGCCTGCTCGACCTGGTCAAGGCGCACAACGAGTCCGGCGCCGAGCCGAAGTTGCCCGAGCTCACCATCGCCCTGCTCGACAAGGGCAGCGAGATCGGGAGCCACGCGATCTCCGGCGCGGTGCTCGACCCCCGCGCCCTCGGCGAGCTGATCCCCGACTGGAAGTCGCAAGACCCCTACTTCGTCGAGCGCCACGTGGAGAAGGAGACCTTCCTCGTGCTCACGCCGAGGCACGCCGTGCCCGCGCCGATGATGCCGCCCGGCATGGAAGACCACGGCCAGCCCATCATCTCCATCGCCAAGTTCCAGAAGTGGCTGGCGGCGCAAGCGGAGGCGCGGGGGATCATGCTCTTCGCCGGCTTCGCGGGCACGCAGTTGCTCTACGAGGACGGCCGCGTGGCGGGGGTGCGCACCGGCGACAAGGGCATCGGCCCCGACGGCCAGCCCAAGCCCAACTTCGAGCCGGGCATCGACATCCAGGCCAAGGTGACCATCCTCGGCGAGGGCCCGCGCGGCACCCTCGCGCGGCAGCTCATCAACCACTTCCGCCTCGACGCCGACAGCCAGCCGATCGTCTACGAGATCGGCGTCAAGGAGGTGATCGAGATGCCCCCGGGCACCGTCACCCAGGGCGAGGTGACGCTCACCTTCGGCTACCCGCTCGATCTCAACACCTTCGGCGGCGCGTTCATCTACAGCCTCGCGGGCGATCGCTACGCCGTGGGCATGATGGTAGGTCTCGATGCGAAAGACCCGGCGATGGACGCGCACTACCTCCTGCAGAAGTTCAAGGCGCACCCCGCCATTCGCGCCAAGCTCGGCAAGGGCAAGGTGGTGAAGTACGGCGCCAAGGCGGTCACCGTGGGCGGCTGGCCCTCGATCCCCAGGCTCTACGCCCCCGGCGCGATGATCGTGGGCGACAGCGCCTCGTTCCTCAACCCGATGCGCATCAAGGGCATCCACCTGTCGATGAAGTCGGGCATGCTCGCCGCGGAAACGGCCTTCGAGGCGCTCAAGCGCGGCGAGGCCAGCGAAGACGTGCTCAAGGCCTACAAGGCGGCCGTCGACGCGAGCTGGATCCGGGAGGAGATGGAGCCGGCGAAGAACTTCCACCCCGCGATGGAGAAGGGCGTGATCGGCGGCATGGCCGCCGTCGGCATGTCGCTGGTGTTTGGACCGGGCGAGCAGAAGCCCTTCCACGCCGACTACGAGCACGTGCACAAGAACGCGGCGGTGCGCGGGCAGCACGCCTACCCGGCGCGCGACGACATCGAGTACGACGGCACCTACATCGTCGACAAGCTCACCGACGTGTACCACTCCGGTACCAAGCACGAGGAGAAGCAGCCGGCCCACCTCCACGTGGTCGACACCAACCTCTGCGCCACCCAGTGCGCCGAGGAGTACGGCAATCCTTGCACCCGCTTTTGCCCCGCCCAGGTGTACAACATGCACTTCAGCGAGACGACCAAGCGCAACGAGCTGCAGATCGACTTCAGCAACTGCGTGCATTGCAAGACCTGCGACATCCGCGACCCCTACCAGGTGATCACCTGGGTGCCGCCGGAGGGCGGGCAAGGGCCGGAGTACGGGATTCTCTAGGGGACGGTGACGATCACGGCGGCGGGGCCGGCCGGCGGCTGCGCGTCGACGGCGAGCTTGGCCGCCTCGGCCACGCAGTGCGCCCGCGACTCGTTCTCGCTGGTGCCGTCGCTCGCCCAGGTGGTGCCGTCGGCGTCGACGACCACGGCGACGGCGATCGGCTCCTCCTGGGGCCACGCGTCGAGACACCGCCTCACCGATGGGTCGGCCGCGGCGGCCTCGTCGAGCGCGGCGTCGCGGCGCACCGGCTCGCCGGGGACGGTGAAGTGCCACCGGTACTGCCCGGTGTCGAGATCGACGGTGGCCGAGGAGAGGCAGCCGGAGGTCGGCAGGCTCAGGGTGTGTGCGCCCGACTCGTCGCGGAAGTGGAACTCGCGAAACACCACGCCGTCGCCCTCGCGGAGGATGAACTCGGTGTGTACCCGCTGTCCCGCGCTCTCCGGGCGCATCGCCCGCTCGATGATGGTGCAGTAGCGCAAGCGCTTCGCTCCCCAGGGCGGCTTCGCGAGCGTCACGAAGCCGTCGGCGTCGACCTCCACCGCGGGGCGGGGCGCCGGCGCCTCCCGCGTGAACCACCAGGCTGCCCCGCCGGCGAGCGCCAGCACGAGGAGGGCGACGAGGGCTCGTTTCACCGCGCCCGTCTAGCCTGTCGCGTGCCGCGGGGGGCCGGGGTGGCAGGCGCCGCGAGCCGCAGCATCGGCTACAGGCCCTGGGAAATTTCTCTCTGGGTTAGCCTGATTTGGGACTGCTCGTGGATCGCCCAGCCCCCGATGACTGCCGTGCCGGCGCCCAGGAGCAGGCCGATGGCGCGCGCGCGGTGGCGCTTGGCCTCGAGTCGCTCCGGCGGGAGCTGCGCGTTCACCGCGGCGGGTGCTGGCCCCCAGGGCAGCGCGGTGCCGAGCTCCAGCATGGCCAGCGCGGCCACCGGCGGCTCGGAGGACACGCGGCCACAGCACACGTCGGCGGTCACGCCCAGCTCCGCGCCGAGCAGCAGCCCGGGATGCCCCACCCACCGTCCCCAGATGAAGCCACTGGCGCGCGCGCGGGCCAGGTCCTGTCGCGACTCGTCCGCCAGCGTGTAGTGCAGGATGCCCGCGTCGAGCCGGACGCCCGGTCCCCAGCCCTCCATCCCGTCGGCCGCGACGTTGAAGGAATAGCCCAGCTCGGGGGCCCAGTAGGCCTCGCGGACGACCCACTCGTTGTCTACGTGGTCGCCTTCCACCACCCTGAGAACCTCGTTGGTTTCCATCGTCCAGGTCGCCCCGGCGCTCAGGATCGAGCGCCGCGTGGGCGCCCACAGCAGCCGTGGGCTCACGACGCCCTCCGGTTCGGCCCCCGCGCCCACGGTCGCGGCAACGCGATAGTCGTGCTTGTCCCCGGGGAGAGGTAGGTCGGCGGCGTAGAGGCAGCTGATGAGGAGCATGCCGGAGGAGCAAGCAAGCCCCGTGCCTTTCAAGAAATGTAGGTTCTACCGTAAGTAGACGGTTCGTGCTGCGTAATCCGGGTGGCGGTGGGCCCCCGCGGTGCGCACTTGGCGACGCGGTGAGCGCCGAGATCCTCTTGCCGATGACGCCCGCCGGGGCGCGTGCCGGCCGAGCCGTCTCCTGCTGCGGGGCGACCATTTCCACGGCCCGGTGCCGGTGGACGGGGCGCATTGGGTGACGACCTCGTCACGGGCCGATCGGGTACGACTCGTTGAAGATCACCCGTTGTCGTGGGTAGTCCGCCATCGGCTCGCCCAGGTCGATGGGCAGGTCGGGCCAGAACTGGCGTAGTTCCTCGTCGAGGCGCACCTGCGCCATCTCGGCGGCGTTCTTCTCGGTGAGGCGCACGTAGGTCACCGTCACCTCCACGCGCGCCGCGCCGGCGAGCGACAGCCGCGGCGTCCAGGCACGGGTTTCCGCAGCTTGCAGGCGGTTGTCGGCCAGTTTCCGGGCGGGCCGACCGGTGGTGTCGTCACCCCAGTCCCAGGTCTGGCCGATGCGGAGGAGATCGCTGGCGAGAGGCGCGCCCTGGGCGTCGATCGCTCGTGCCTCGACGAGCACGTGGCGCTCGGGATCGCCGGTGGGGATGGCGTGACCGGCCCGCGCGTTGACCAGCCGCACTTCCAGGGGCGCGACGCTCACCGCCACGTCGAGCCCGGGTTGCCAGTCGGCCAGCGACTCGAGGTCGTCGACGTGCTTGGGCAAGCCGCCGCCGGGCCAGGTGTGCGCGCGCAGCAGCTCGGCCGGGGCGCCGGCGGCCGCGGCTCGCGAGGTGCTGGGCATGTGGCAGTCCACGCACCTGGAGCCGGCCTGCGGCCCGGCGGCGACCTCCTCGGCGGTGGTGAACCAGCACGGGAAGGTGGGGGTGATCACGATGTTGGCACCGGGGCTGTGGCAGCCCTCGCACACGCCCTCGAGCGCAGCGGCGTCGTGACGAACCCGGTGCGGAGCGCGACCGCTGCCTCGCGGCCCCACGACCGTCCCCTCGCCGTCGTCGTCGCGACGCACGTGGCAGGCGGCGCATCCGATGCCCTCGGCCACGCGCGCGGGGTCGAAGGCCGGGTTGGGCGCGGCCTCCACCCGTTCGACCGAGCCTGCGGCGGCGAGGCGCGTCTCCGGGGTGATCAGCAGCGATCGCTGCGGGGAGGTGGGGGCATGGCAGTTGAGGCAGAGCCATCGCGGCTGGCCCGGCTTCGACATCTCGGCGAGGTACTGCACGTCGCGCACCGCGTCGGCGTGGGTGGTGGCCGACCACTCGGCGAGGTGGCCGGGGTGGCAGGCGCCGCAGGTGCTGGCGCGGGTGTCTACCTCGGTCCCGTCGAGCATCGCGAGGGTGGAGGGCGTGTCGATCGGGGTGGCGAAGCGGTAGTCGCCGATGCGCTCGCCAATGGTGGGCGGCAGTTCCGCGCGGGGGCCGGTGCAGGCGAGCAGGAGGGCGAGCACGGCGTGGGACTAGCCCGGCGGCGCGGCGGCGGGGGCCGGGTGGTTGGCGCCGCGAGCCGCGGCGGCGACTAGATGTTGGTGGAGATCTGTCCCAGGGGCAGCGAGAACGTGGACAGCTCGTAGATCGTCCAGCCCACGAAGACGGCCGTGCCGGCGCCCAGGAGCAGGCCGATGGCGCGCGCCCGGTCGCGCTTGGCCTCGTGTTGCTCCGGCGGGAGCTGCGCGTTCACCGCCGCGGGTGCTGGCCCCCAGGGCAGCGCGGTGCCGACCTCCAGCATGGCCAGCGCGGCCACCGGCGCCTCGGAAGACACGTGGCCGCAGCACACGTCGGCGCTCACGCCCAGCTCCGCGCCGAGCAGCAGCCCGGGATGCCCCACCCACCGGCCCCAGACGAAGCCACTGGCGCGCGCGCGGGCCAGGTCCTGTCGCGAGTCGTCCGCCAGCGTGTAGTGCTGCATGCCCGCGTCGAGCCGGACGCCCGGTCCCCAGCCCTCCATCCCGTCGGCCGCGACGTTGAAGGAATAGCCCAGCTCGGGGGCCCAGTAGGCGTCGCGGACGACCATCTGCGTGTCTTCCCGGTCGCCTTCCACCCACCGGAGAGTCTCGCTGGTCTGCATGGTCCAGGTCGCCCCGGCGCTCAGGATCGAGCGCCGCGTGGGCGCCCACAGCAGCCGTGGGCTCACCACTCCGTCTGGTTCGGCCCCCGCGCCCACGGTCGCGGCAACGCGATAGTCGTGCTTGTCCCCGGGAAGAGGTAGGTCGGCGGCGTAGACGAAGGTGATGAGAAGCATGCCGGAGGAACAAGCAAGTCCCGTGCCTCTCAAGAAATGGCGGTTCTACCGTAAGCAGACGGTTCGTGCTGCGTAATCCGGGTGGCGGTGGGCACCCGCGGTGCGCACGTGGCTACGCGGTGCCGCGGGGGACGGCCCTACCCGCAGTCGAGGAACTCGCGCCCGAGATCCCACGTCTTGACCAGGGTGGAGAAACTCGCCGGCCGCGCCGCGCACACCTCCTCGGCCAGCGCCTCGGCGTCGGCCCAGGCATCGACGTACTCCACGTGGAACACCGCCTTGCCGGCGTCGATGAAGGGTTCCACCCGCGCACACTCGTCGTAGGCCACGCACTCCTCGTTCAGCGCCCAGTCGAAGTCGGGCTCCAGCTCGCGCACCTGGTCGAGGTCGTTCTTCAGGCCGACGGAGAGGCCTCGGTCGTGGGCCGCCCCGGCGAGGAAACGGTTGTAGTCGAGCTGGTCGCTCGCAGCGAGGTCGAAGCCGTTGTCGTTGGCGTAGCCATCCACGTTGTCGGGCTCGACGGCGTCGCAGCCGCGTTGCACCGCGTGGTCGAGGCGCGCTTCCATGAGCGACCGGACGGTGCTGTCGCGAGTGTCGAGCCAGCGCTCGCCTGCCCAGCCATCGAGGGCCTCGCCGAGCGCCGCCTCGGGGAAGTCGCCCGCGTCGTCGCGCCAGTCCTCGTGGCTCCCGGCGGAGAAGTAGCAGATGACCACGCGGCCGGCCTCGCGCAGGTCGTCGATGGCGCGGTCGGGCGCGTCGAAGAGGTCGACGTCGTAGGCGGCCACGTCGATGCCCGTGTCGACCTGCCCGCTGAGCTGCCACTGCCAGGTGGTGCCGGGCGGGGGCGCCCAGCGCTCGGCGTCGTTGGTGCAGGCCGCGAGAAAGAGCCACATGGGCCAAGGATAGCACCCCGCCAGAGGACAACGCCCGGTGGCCCTCAGGACCGGGTGATGCTGTCGAGCGTTCGCCGCTCGGGCACCGCGTGCAGCGACTCTCCGGCCAAGTCGACGTAGAGCTCCCCCTCGTTGACCGACACCGACCACCCGGTGCGCTTCTCTAGCCTCGCGGCGAGGGCAGCGATGAAAGTCCGGTCGAGGATCACGACCTCCACTCGCTCGGGCGCGTGGACCTTCTGGCCCTGGAGCTGGCGAAGCCACGCCGACGGCTCCTTGTGACAGTACACCCGGACGCGCCCGCAGGCCTTGCTCGCCCTGTGCAGCCGGGCGGCGTCGGGGGTGCCCACCTCGATCCAAGCCCGCAGTTGCCCGGTGAGGTCGTGTACCCAGAGGGCGGGCTCGTCGGCGTTGCTCAGCCCGCCGGAGAAGGCGAGCCCCTCCTCCAGCTCCAGGGCGTACGCCAGCACGCGCGCCACGAGGTACTCGGCGCTCTCGGAGGGATGGCGGGCCACCTTCAGGGCGAGGGACTCGTACAGCCCCCGGTCGACGTCGGACAGGGCCACGTCGAAGTTGTGGACGGTGGCGGTGAGGGCCATCCGCGCGGCTAACGCGGAGGCCGGAGCGCCCGGCGACGAAGGCCCACGAGCGCCCCGGCGAGCGCCGGCACCCACCCGGCCTCCACCGGCAGGCCGCACACGCCCACCTCGTAGGACATCGACGTGATCGCGCCCTCGACGCCGCCGCTGCCGTCGGCTTGCCCGAGATCGTCGCAGGCGGGCGCGGGCAGCTCGTGGCCGATCTGGTCCTCGATCCAGTCGATCGCCGCGTCGGGGCGCGTGTAGATGCCGCCCTCCGAGCAAGGCAGCCGGGCGTCGCCGTAGCCGCGCGAGGTGATGCCCACGAGGTAGGCGCCGTCGTCCGTCACCAGGTAGAGCGGGCCGCCGGAGTCGCCGAAGCAGGCATCGACGCCGCCCCCGCCCGCGCCGAGCTCGCCCGCGGGCGACACGCGCTCGTTGCAGCCTCGATCGAGATCGGTGCAGTCCGGGTCCTGCACCTCGGTGTAGCCCTCGTTCAGCCGGGTGCCGTACACCTCGCCGCGCTTGTCGGTGGCGCCGTACCCCACCACCGCCACGCTGGCGCCCACGTCGAGCCACTCGTCGAGGGCGCAGGACTGCGCGATCACTCGCGGTTCCACCGTGGAGGCGTGCTCGAGGAACACCAGCGCCAGGTCGTAGGTGCGCGCCCACTTCGGGTAGGCCACCACCTTGCGCGCGGCGATGCGCTCCCCCCCCTGCTCGAAGTCGACCGTGTCGAGCTTCACGGCGGTGATGCCCTCGGCGCAGTGCCCGGCGGTGAGCACCACGTCGGGGGCGACGAGCACGCCGGTGCACCCCACCTCGCGGCCGAAGTAGATCGCGGCCACGTCGGGCCAGGCGCCTGGAGAGGCGGGGGAACCGCCGGTGACCGGCTGGTCGTCGGCGCCATCGTTCTCGCCGGGCGCGTCGACGTCGCCGGGGAGGGCGTCGGTGGCCTCGGTGGCCTCGGGGGAGGCGCTGTCGAGCGGGACCGCGGCGAGGGCAAAGGACAAGAGGGGAAGGACCAAGATTTCCACCAGGAACTCCGGGGCGAGGGGTTGCACCGGTTCCGACACCGGCACCCGCCGTGGCGTGACCCCGCGGAAGATCCGTTGCAGGGGGCGACAGGCGGTGACCAGCGGGGCCGCCGTCGCTGTTGCCCGCCGGTGGGCGCCGCCTCGCGCCGGCTACACTGCCTCGATGTTGCCCCTCCTCGCCTGCGCTGCCTCGATCCCCGGCCCGGCCGGCGAGGCCTCCGTGGCGAGCGCCGACGACACCGCGGCCGACACCGCGGCCGAGCTCGTCGGCGGGCCCGAGGAGATCGACCCCAGCGACGCGGTGTTCGACGCCTCGGTGGTACACCGCATCGACATCGAGATCGACCCGGCCGCCTGGTACGACATCCAGTACAACTACGCGGCGGAAACCTGGTGGACGGCGGACTTCTCCTTCGACGGGGAGACGGTGACCGACGTGGGGATCCGCGCGTTCGGGGCGGGGAGCCAGGTGGCGGGCAAGACGCCGATCAAGTTGAGCTTCGACCGCGTGGTCGACGGGCAGGAGTTCCGGGGCCTGGAACAACTCAAGCTCGACGGCAGCACGCAGGACGCCGGCTTTCTCAACGACCCGCTGGCGGCTTGGGTGCTGCGGGAACTGGACCTGCCGGCGGCGCGCATGAGCTGGGCGACGGTGTACGCCAACGGGGAACAGTGGGGCTTCTACGTGGTGATGGAGCCCATCGACGACGTGTTTCTCCGGCGCCACTTCGAGGACGACGAGGGACCGCTCTACGGCACCTGGGACTGGCGCTACGGCCAGGGCCTCAACCCCATCACCTGGGGCGGGCCGCTCGACTGGTACGTGCCACAGACCAACGTGGAGACCGACGGCAGCGACATCGTCGCCGCGATGACGGCGGTGGCGAGCGGCAGCGACGAGGAGCTGGCCGCCACCGTGGAGACCGAGCCCTTCCAGCGCATCTCGGCCACCCGCGCGATGATGGGCGCCATCGACATGTTCGCCGCCGACGGCAACAACTTCTACCTCTACAATCACCAGGGCCGGATCACGATGATCCCCTGGGACATGGACGCCGACCTCGGCTACCCGGGCTACTTCATCAACGCGGTGGAGATGGGCCTGGAGGAGCCGTGGTTGTGGTCACACGCGCGCTACAACCCGGTGACCGGCGCGCTCTACAGCGACCCGCTCTACGCCCGGACGCTCGCCCAGGGCTGGGACCTCGCGGGCTGGGTGGATCATGCCACGTCGGGTCCGCTCGACTGGGCGACCATCGACGCCAAGGTGGTGGAGTGCGCGAGCACGATTCACGACGCCGCCTGCGAGGACAGTTACCACGGCTGTGGTAGCCACGAGCGGCGCGTGGCCGACCTGCGCATGTTCTTGCACACGCGATTGTCGCGAATCGCCGGTGCCGAGGTGGCGGACTGTCCCGGGCCCACGTCGCTGTCCTTCTCGTCCGGTGGCGTGGTGGTCCCCCCCGACGCCACCTACTGGGGGCCGGGCTTCGTCGTCAACGGCGAGCACCACTGCAACGGGGTCTACGCCGGCGCGCCGGCCACGCTGGTCACCACCGTGGAGGCCGGTACGCTCAGCGGCGCGGTGGGACAGCACGACTGGGTGCAGTATTGCTCGGGCACTTCCGTGTTCAGCGTGTCGCAGGGGGGCGTGGTCTTGTGGCAGAGCGAGGCGGTGGGCCCGTATGCCAGCGCGGTGCCCTTCGAGGTGAGCGTGGCGGCCGGGGAGGTGACCTTGTCCACCACCCTGTCGGGCAACTGTGCGGCGGCGAGCTGGGTGGGGGTGGGGCAGTAGGGCTTACCTCCCCACCAACTGATCCCTCACCGACTGCGGATAACTCTGCACCGTGGCCACGGTATAATCGAGGTAGTAGTCGTGTGTCGACATCCCGAATTCCTTGCGGGGGTCGATCTCGATGTAGGGCCGCAGCCAGTCGGCGAGGTCGGTCGCCACCCCGTCGAGCTCGAGGTCGTCCATCGTGTAGGTGGCCTCTTCGAGGATCTCGTTGTACCGGTCGTAACAACTGTCGATGGCGAGGCAGAAGGTGAACAGTCGCCCGTAGCCGCTCCAGGGGCCGTAGTACGCGGTCATGAAGGTCTGGTCGGTGCCCCAGGGGATGATCTGGAACTGGCCGGTCGTCGGGTCTTTGTAGAGGCGGTAGTTGTTGCGCGTGGTGTAGCCGTCCCAGTGCAGCGCCACCGCCTCCACCGCCATGTTGCGGAGGAACTCGTCCATGTCCACCATCGTCTCCACCTCGGCCAGCACCGCCTCGTTGCTGCCCTGGTCGAGCACCGCGATCAGCTCGGTGAGATCGGACCGATCGGAGGAGTCCGGTCCCTCGTCGTACTCGAAGCTGTTCTCGTAGCCGCTGTAGAGGTCGACCCCGTAGGCGCCCTCGAACAGCGGGCCGGAGCTGTCGGCATACCAGCGGTCGAGGAAACGGTCGTCGATGCTCTCCATGATGAGGTAGAGCCCGTAGTCCTGCCCGTTGACGGTCACCCAGGCGTAGCCCTGCCGCGGCGCGGGCACCCCCATCTCCCGGTACAGGGTGTAGGCCATGTACTCGTGGACGTAGGTGACGTCTTGCACCATGTTGTTGAGGGTGAGCGTCTCGATCCCGTGCCAGCGGCGGTCATCGTACTCGTTGAGGTCGAGCTTGAAGCCACACTTCTGGTCGAGCGTCCGGCTACTGCCCACGTAGGCCTTCAGTCGCACCTGCACGTCGGGAAACTCGCCCTCGGGGAAGGTGACGCTGCCGTCTACCCACGTGAGCCGGCTGGCCCGGAGCGAGGCCATCGCCGCGTCGGACAGGCCGATCTCGATGGGGATGATCTCGTCGAGCTGGAACACCAGGTTGGTGGGGTCGAGGTCGGTGTCGCCGGTGGCGGGATTCTCGCTCCCGGCCGAGGTGTGGATGGTGAGTCCCCACTCGCCGCCGTCGGGCAGCCGCGCCCAGGCCACGTCGCGGGGTAGCTCGCCGAGGGCGATCCGGTCGGACACGCGGCTCTCGACGGTGAGCGTGAGCTGGTCGCCGTCGCCATCGAGGGCGAAGGGGGCGTGCTCCGGGCCGGCGTCGGGATTGCCGTCGGCGATGATGACGTAGCGCGCGCCGGGCTCCAGCGTGCCCTCGCTGCCGAGCCAGAGCACGTCGCCGCTGTCGGCGAGCGCGAGGTGAGCCAGGGGGACCGCCTCCGCAGACGCGTTGTAGATCTCCACCCAGTCGGGCCAGGATCCGTCGCCGCCATCCCAGGTGGAGTCGTTGCGGGAGACGATCTCGTTGAGTAAGACCCTTGGCGGGTCCGGGTCGGGGGGCGTCCCGGTGTCGACCGGCGCGGGCTCGTCGGTGTCGCGCGAGTCGAGGACCACGCCGGTGTCGGGGCGCTCGAAGCTGGGGACCGGCTCGATCGCGCCCGTGGCCGACTGGGTGACAGTGGGCGTGTCGGTGCAGGCGAGGAGCAGGAGCACGGGTGAAGCTTAGCTCAGCTTCGGCGCCGGGCGAACACCGCGAGGAGCCCGAGCCACGCGGGCCACGCGCCGGCGCTGTCGCAACCGCAGCCGGCGGGCGGCTCCTCCTTGCCGGGCGGCGCG